>JBAYGQ010000255.1:0-4795 GCA_041666585.1 Bacteroidota bacterium | reverse complement strand
CATCCAAGCACCTTGCTTTATCAGGAATTTCAATATATTTCAAAATTGAAAGAGAATGCAATATGTGTTTTTCTAAAATTTCTTCAATATCTTTCCTTGAAATAAGGTTGACTTTTTCGTTCCAATATTTCAACTCAGCTTCATATCTTTTAAAATTATCAAGCTGTTCTTTATCAATTATAATTCCGTTCGTTGAGCAAATTGTCCAGAATTCAACAAATTCCATTCATTTCTTTCGCATTTTTTTGCTATTTTCTACAAGAAGTAAACGATATAACAACAAAAAGATTTTGCAATACTATGTTAGCAATCAGTACAACACCTTTTTTTTCTGTAATTATTACTACCTTCAACAGAGCGGAACTGCTTCTTCTTGCTCTTAAATCCTTGCTCGCTCAGACAGAAAGCGACTGGAATGCAATTATCATTGACGACGGAAGTACAGATAATACTGAACAAATAATTGCAAAATATTTGACTTCAAATATTATTTATATAAAGATCTCTCATTCCGGACAGGCAATTGCTAAAAATACAGGTATTCAAAACGCAAACGGTAAATACATCACTTTTCTTGATTCTGATGATATGTACAAAATAACACATCTGGAATCGAGAAAACAAATTCTTCTGAATTCTCCCGAAATTGATTTTCTTCACGGCGGTGTTGAAATTATCGGAAATCCTTTCGTTCCTGATAAAAATGACAGTTCAAATATAATTCATCTTAATAACTGCATCATCGGCGGAACTTTTTTTATTAAAAGTGAAGTATTCACAAAAACAGGATTATTCGAAAACGTAGAATACGGCGAGGATTTTGAGTTCTATACAAGAGCAGTAGAAACAGGATTGAATATCAGAAAAACAGATATAAAAACATATATTTACAATAGAAATCAGTCGGATTCGATTTGTAATAATCAGAACCATCAATTTTAAATAATAATTAAATTAGAAATGAAAAAAGTTCAACCGGAAACAAAGACTGAACAAAAAAGAAGGATGAAAATGATTCTTTCCGTCCTGAGCAAAGACTATCCTGATGTTCACATACAACTCGACTTCGGAACACCTTTTGAACTTCTTGTATCAACCATTCTGTCTGCACAATGCACTGATGCCAGAGTCAATATAATTACGAAAGAATTGTTTATAAAATACCGTAAACCTAAGGACTATTTAACTGTAGATGTAACTGAACTCGAACAGGATATTTTTTCCGCCGGATATTACAAAGCCAAAGCCAGACATATTCAGGGTGCGGCAGAGATGGTAATTGATAAATTCAAAGGCAAAGTTCCTTCGACTGAAGAAGAGCTTTTGCAGATTCCCGGAGTTGGCAGAAAAACCGCTAATGTAATCCTCGGACATTGTTTCTCGGTTCCCGCAATTGTTGTGGACACACACGTAAGCCGTATCATTGAACGTCTTGGGTTTACAGAAGGACGCAATCCCGAAAAAACAGAGAGAATTTTAATGGAATTAATCCCGAAAGATCAGTGGGTAGTTTTTACTCATTATTTAATTAATCACGGAAGAAAAGTCTGTACATCACGTAAAGCGAAATGTGGAGAATGTAATGTATCGCGGTACTGCCCTTTCCCGGCACTAAATAAAATTGAATTAAACAACTAACATAAAAGAAAATGGAACTAAAAGCAATAACAATTGATTTTTGGAATACAATGTTCGACAACAGCAACGGACAAAAACGCAACGAATTCCGTATGCGCTCTCTGTTTAACGAAATCGATAAATTCGGAATTTCCGTAAAGGCTGAAGAATTCAATACCGCCATGAAAGCATCCTGGGAGTATTTCAACGATGTTTGGAAAAATCAGATGAGAACACCGCTTCCGGCTGAAACTGCCGTATTTTTCTGGCAAAAATTAGGACTTCCCGAAAATGAAGAAGGAATTAAGAATTTAACAGGTTACTTTGCGGACGCAGTTTTGAAATTTCCGCCGAAACCGATTGAAGGAGTTCCGGAAGCATTGGATAAATTATCACAGAAATTCTCGCTCGGGATTGTCTCGGACACAGGCTTTACACCCGGAGTTGCATTGCGGCAATTACTAGAAATCTATGATATGAAAAAATATTTTACCTCATTTAGTTTCAGCGATGAGACGGGTGTATCCAAACCTCATCCGAAAGCTTTCGAAACAGCTTTGGAAGGTTTAGACTGCCTGCCTGAACAGAGTCTGCATATCGGGGATATTGAAGATACTGATATTGTCGGAGCAAAGCGAATGGGAATGAAGTCAATCAGATTTTCGGGAGACCCGTCAACAACTGCTTTAATGGACAATCCGAAAACATCAGTAGCGGATTATGAGATGAACAGTTGGGATGAAATTGTCGGATTACTTTACACCTAATATATTTTAAGTATGAATCAAAGATAGAACTGATTTTTACAATTCAGGATTCAGCAATCAGAATTTTAAATAAATTATGTAAATTTGCAGAACAAATTAGAGTTCACACATAAAAAATCAATTAAAATTATTATACAAATCTTTGGAGTTATTATGAGTAGAATTAAGACTATTTTATTGGCTGTAGCGGCACTGATTCTATTGAGTCAATCCCCGGCTTTCAGTCAGAGCGAAGGCTCGCGCCTTGCTTTCGGCTTTTACGCCGGCGGTAACAAGTACTGGGGAGAATTCACAGATAACCAGTTCTGGCTTTACGGTGAAGGCTTCCTGCGTTATAACATCTGGTCAAATGTATCATTACAAGCCTCTTTCGGTTTGTCTCAGCTTCGTTGGAAAACTGATCCTGCGAAAACCGATTACATAATGTATAAAGACCTTTATACTACCGATAAAAATTCTGACAGAATAATGACATACGAACTAACTGCATGTTATAATTTTTTCGCTACCGAAGGATTTGTTCCTTATCTATTTGCTGGTGCCGGATATATGAATTTCGAACCGAAACTCGGTGATACCGGCTACGACGGCGCCGCACCCAACAATGCTAATGGTATTTACAAAAAAAATCAACTTATCTTTCCTATGGGAGTCGGCTTTGAAACATATATAACTGACAATCTTGTTTTAAATGGTAGAGTAACGTATAGACTTTTAGGAACTGATTATATAGACGATGTCTCTGATAAAGAATATGAAGCCAATGCTACTGCAATTCAAGCTAAATACGCAGGCTCTAAAGGCGATGACAAACTACTCACCTTCGGTCTCGGTCTCTCCTACTATATTTTGGGTGATGCCGATTATGACAAAGACGGGCTTACAAATGCATACGAAAAGAATATCGGAACTGACCCGAAAAATCCAGATACTGACGGAGACGGACTCCAGGACGGCGCAGAAGTTAAAAAATACCATACTAATCCTCTGAAAATAGACACTGACGGCGACAATCTGAATGATTTTGATGAAGTGATGAAATACAAAACTAATCCGAATCAGGTGGATACAGATGCCGACGGTTTACAGGACGGCGATGAGATTGCACGAAAATTAGACCCCCTGACTGCCGATACTGACGGTGACAGACTGCTCGACGGGGACGAAGTGAATAAATATACTACAGACCCGCTTAATCCCGATACTGACGGCGACGAACTTCGTGACGGAGATGAAGTACTAAAATACAACACAAATCCAAAATCTAAAGATACTGATAGTGACGGACTCACCGACGGCGACGAAGTAAATAAATACAAAACCAATCCCGCAAATCCCGATACTGACGGCGACGGACTTACAGACGGACTTGAAGTAAACACTCATAAAACAGACCCGCTTAATCCCGATACTGACGGCGACGGACTTCAGGACGGTGCCGAAGTAAATCAATACCTTACTAATCCACTGAAAACAGATACCGATGACGACGGATTAAACGACGGTGATGAAGTACTTAAATACAAGACCAATCCTGCAAATCCGGATACTGACAAAGACGGTCTGACCGATGGTGATGAAATTTTGAAATACAAAACAGACGCTACAGTTGCTGATACAGACAAAGACGGACTCAAAGACGGCGACGAAGTTTTAAAATATAAAACAGACCCTCTGAAAACAGACTCTGACGGCGATGATTTATCCGACGGTGACGAAGTACTGAAATACAAAACTAATCCTCTGAATACAGATACGGATAATGACAAACTTGCTGACGGAGTAGAAGTAAATAAAACCAAAACAGACCCGAATAATCCCGATACTGACGGTGATAAAATTATTGACGGCGATGATGACTGTCCTTTGGTACCCGGAGAAGCAAGCACTATTAAAGGTAAAAACGGATGTCCTCAGCCTCCGAAAATCGGCACAAAAACAGATTTTCCTGATATCCTTTTCCTTGTTAATACCGATAAATTTAATTACGATGTTCCGGCAACCGCATTGAATCTTGCAAAACTTCTTGAATATGTAAAACAGTGTGACGGCTTGCAGGTAGCAATCGAAGGACACGCTTCCGAAGAAGGCAATACTAAACGAAATCAGGAACTCTCTGAAAAAAGAGCTAAGAAAGTTGTCGAATGGTTGCTAAGCCAAGGGGTAAAAGCTTCAGCTATTTCCGGTGCCGTCGGTTACGGTTCGTCCCAACCGAAAATAAAGGAACCTGCCGGTAAAGCGGCTAAAGGAATTTCTAAGGAAGAACTTGAAAACATCAGAAAACAAAACCGCAGGATTACTGTGAAGGTTACGAAAACCTGCGATTGATATATTTTATTATATAACATTTATAGCCCTGCCGAATATTCAGCAGGGCTATTTTTATTCTCTTTTACATTACAACTTGCTTT
>JBAYGQ010000254.1:0-4799 GCA_041666585.1 Bacteroidota bacterium | reverse complement strand
TATTTTAATCTATTTTTTTTTGGAGTTTTTTTATGAATATCTATGTAGGAAATTTGCCTTTCTCCACAACAGACGAAGGTTTGAAAGAAATCTTTACCAAATTTGGTGAAGTCCAGTCGGCAAAAATTATTATTGACCGCGAAACGGGCAGACCCCGTGGTTTCGGTTTCATCGAAATGGGCGATGATTCAGCAAGAAAAGCTATTGCCGAATTAGACGGATCCGATTACGAAGGCAAACAACTTACCGTTAACGAAGCAAGAGAGAAAAGAGCAGGCAACGGCGGCGGTAGAGGTAATGATCGCAGACGTTCCTGGTAAAACTGATTTTTGATTGATATATTTTATTCTCTATTTTGAAATTTATTTTTTTATAGAAAATTTTATATTCCTATTTTTCAAAAATCTTAATAAGTGGAAAATCAAGAGATTTAAAGTTAAATTTTAAATTAATATGACCTTTCCGGTTACCTTATTGGAACTGTATAAGCAAGGGGAAAATCAATTCCCCTTGCTTTTTTTATTCCCCCTTATCAAAGGGGGGCAGGGGGTTGTTCCACTTCATTTCTATTTTCTAATTCTCTCTTCTATGTTCTAAAACTGTGCCGGGGGTGTTACTTCAATTTATAAAGTCTATAAAGTTTGTAAACACCGGAATCAGCCTGTCATTCTGAACTTGGTTCAGAATCTTATTCTTTTCTATTTCTATATCTAACTTATATTTTCTAAAACTTTTGTTTATTTTTAATTATTTCATTATTTTTTGAGACCTTTTGCCTTTTAATGTGTCTATCTAATAAGAGACAAGTACACATTTTAGAAAAGTATAAATAAAATGACTTTTTTAGTTTCTATTTTCTATGTTCTTTTTTCTAAATTCTAAAACCGTGTCTTTGTAAAAAGAAGGGTGTACCCATTTAAAGAAAGATAAATATGAAACGCTTTTTAATCCTCATTTTTCTGCTTGAATTATTCTTCGCTTTCACAGCCACAGCCCAATGGGAAGAGTGCAATAATGGGTTGTACGGAGGTGATATAACTTATTTCCAAAAATTGAATAACAAACTGTATGTCTTAAATTACTATGCTACACCTAATGGTGGATTCCATTCTTCAACAGATTATGGAAAAACTTGGCAAATAGGTAGCAATGGTAGTTCTGATTTTTATATATTCGGTGATCGTAAAAATATCGGTAATAATACTTATGTTTTTACCGGTGACAGTATTTATTATACAACTGACAATGGTAAAAACTGGATTATTTCAAACAAAGGTATGGAAAAAATAAAAGTAAATTGTTTTGATACAGATGGCAAAAATCTCTATGCGGCAACTGATAGCGGTGTTTACTTATCGGTTGATAACGGTGTGAGCTGGGAAACAAGAAATAATGGACTCAGAAAAAACTATGCTTCATCAATAGCTGTTAATGGTAAATATATATTTATTACTTCCGAAAATGAGGTTTATTTATCAACTGATAAGGGAGAAAGCTGGGTAAAAAAATATTCAAGCAAGTATAAACTTATAGAAAATATAATAGTAGATGATAAAAATATTATAATTGGAACAAATTGGAACTATAATGGTCTAATAATATCCAATGACAATGGAGAACAATGGATTGATACAATTTTATCAAATTATAATATTAATAGCTTTGCAAAATACAGAACCGATATAATTGCAGGAACCTGGGGAGAAGGCTTATTTGTTTCAAGAGATAAAGGAAAAACCTGGGTACCTCAAAATTCAGGATTAACCTCAAAATATATAAACGTAATAAAAATTTATGACGATATCATTTATGTAGGAACGCAAAGAGGTTTATTTGCATCAGTTGATCTTGGATATAATTTTTCAAACATTGGCGTTTACAAAACTACAATCAATGATGTAAATATCCTTGATGACACCATTCTTGTTGGTACCGGTTCATGGGAAGAAACCGGTGCTATATTCAAATCAACTGACAATGGTAATAACTGGGAAATTATTTATAAAGAACTTACTAATGCAGGTGTCAGAGCAGTTGCCGTTAATGAATATACATTATTGCTTGGCGACAGTCACGGTATGATTTATAGATCTTCCGACGGAGGCAATACATGGAATAAAGGCACGAAACCCGGTAGCACTCATCTGGATATATTATCACTAATTGTTGATAGCAACATTACCTATACCAGTGCGTATGATGGCGGTATATTTTATTCAAAAGATTACGGTATGAGTTGGTACCAAAATGTAAGAGGATCGCCCGACGTTAATACCTTTGCAAAATATAAAAATTACATTTTAGCCGGGGATAAAGGTGGAATATGGGGCACTAGTGATGAAGGACAGAGTTGGAAGGACTTTGGATTGCAAGGATATTTTGTTCGCAGTTTATATACAAATAATGAAAAAATATATGCATCAGCAGGATACAGTGGATTATTTGCAACATCTGATGAGGGAGCAAATTGGAAAAATATTGGTTTAAAGGGAGTTTCTCATATTACTGATGCAATTGTAATTAAAAATACAATTTTTGTATTAGTAAGTAACAGATTATATATTTCTAAAGATAATACAGATACTTGGAGAGAAATAAGCAATAATTTTCCAAATAGAGATACACTTGGTTATATGTTTTCAATTACTTCTAATAAAAATACAATTTATTTGTGCGGATGGAATGCATTATATTCTTCGAAAGATGAAGGCGAAAGTTGGTATTCAATATCAGGTGGTTTACCCGATTCTTCTTTTTATAGTCTAACATTTATTGGAAATGATTTGTATGTTTATACTCGAATAGGTTTATTTATTTCAAAAAATAATGGAAATAGCTGGGAAATAATTTTTGCTAATATTAACTTTGTTCACATATGCAATATTGATACAACACTTTTTGCTATTACTTCAAATTCATTATATTATTCTAATGATAATGGCAAAAGTTGGTCAATCAGAGACTCATTATTACCGGGTGAAAAATATTGGGCTTTTGAAACAAATGGGGAATATCTTTTTGCAGGAACGTATTTCTATCCCGGACAATATTTAAAAAATCTATATCGTTCTTCCGATGGTGGTAAAAATTGGTTCAAAATAAATCATAATTATAATGAAATAGTTTCAATTTATACTAATGAAAACAATTTATTTACAATCAATTCTAATGGCGTTTTATTAATGTCTTCCGACAATGGTGACAACTGGAAACCTATTTTTCATAATTCTGAATTAGAACTGATTTTATTAATTGAAAAAAATATTCTTTGGGTTTCAACCATAGACGGTGCTGTGTATTTTTCAACGGATAGCGGTATCAGTTGGCAAAATTCAGGATTATGTCATTCGGGAGTAACTGCAACTGCCACAATAGGAAACTATATCTTTGGAGCTACAAGGGGAGCAGGTGTCCTTCTGTCTTCTAATGAAGGCATTACCTGGCATAATGTAAATAAAGGGTTAACAAACTCAGATATCTGGAATTTAAAAATCAATAAAAATTATATTTTTGCCGGTTCCAGAGGTGGAGGAATGTTCCGTGCTAAACTCTCAGATTTCGGAATTGTAAATGTGAAAGAAGAAAATACTTTTTCTGTTTCCGACGATTTCATTCTTTATCCTAACCCCGTAGAAAACATTTTAAACGTTCGATTGAACCATGCGATTGAAATACCCTGCTCAATTCAAATCTTCAATTTATTCGGGCAGAAAGTAGCTGAAAGCATTATCCCGGGAAGTGCAAGCGTGTGCAAGATGAATTTGCAGAACTTGCAGACGGGTATGTATATTGTGAAAGTTAATAACAGCATTAATCGAATAATAAAATACTGATACTTGGGTTCAATTAGGTTTTAGTTTCACGCAGAGCGTCGGAACGAGTTGGTGTTTAAGATTAGAAATCCTCATTCCACGCAGAGCGTCGGAACGAGGATTTCTAGTATAATATATTTATAGATTTTCGATTAGGGCTGAGCCGAATTCAGAGCATTTTAATTCGGTGGCACCTTCCATTAAACGGGCAAAGTCGTATGTTACACGTTTCTGGGTGATTGTTTTTTCTATTGACTTCACTATCATATCTGCGGCTTCCTGCCAGCCGAGATGCTCAAGCATAAGCACACCCGATAAAGTGAGTGAACCCGGATTGACTTTATCCAAGCCTGCATATTTGGGAGCTGTTCCGTGAGTAGCCTCGAACACCGCATGTCCTGTAATGTAATTGATATTGGCACCCGGAGCTATTCCTATACCGCCTACAATTGCCGCAAGTGCATCGCTTATATAGTCGCCGTTCAGGTTAAGTGTTGCAATTACAGAGTACTCGTTCGGACGTGTGAGAATCTGCTGAAGGAAAGCGTCGGCTATAAAATCTTTTACAAGAAGTTTACCCGATTTTAATTCTTCGTTTTGTACACGGTTTGCTTCGGCTTCGCCTTTTTCTGCTTTAATTTTATCATACTGGCGCCATGTAAAAGTTTTGTCTGCGTACTCTTGTTCCGCAACATCATAGCCCCAGTTCTTGAAAGCACCTTCTGTGAACTTCATGATATTGCCTTTGTGCACAAAAGTAAGTGAAGGTTTTTTGTGCTTCAGGGCATAATCTATTGCAGAGCGTACAAGGCGTTTGGTACCTTCGGAAGAAACCGGTTTAATACCGATTGAAGTAGTTGCCGGAAAGCGGATTTTAGTAACTTTCATTTCGTTAATAAGAAAATCAACTAACTTTTTAACTTCGGGTGTACCGCTCATCCATTCGATACCTGCATAGATATCTTCTGAATTTTCGCGGAAAATCAC
>JBAYGQ010000253.1:0-4801 GCA_041666585.1 Bacteroidota bacterium | reverse complement strand
CAGCTTGAAGAAAGCCTGTTTACCTGCTACAAATGCGGATACCACTTTAGAGTAACCACAAAAGAATATATTGCAATTATTCTCGACGAAGGAAGCTTCATTGAAACAAATACAAATATCCGCTCTTCAGACCCATTGGGATTTACAGATACAAAGTCGTATAAATCAAGATTAGAATCAAGTCATATTAAAACCGCCCTTAACGACGCATTAACAACAGGAACGGGTACAATCAACGGTAAGGAGGTTTCTTTCGCTTCGATGAATTTTAGTTTCATCGGCGGTAGTATGGGCTCGGTAGTTGGCGAAAAATTTTACAGAGCGGCAAAATATTCAATCGAAAAAAGAATTCCTCTAATAGTAGTATCTGCAACAGGAGGAGCAAGAATGCAGGAAGCTGCTTTTTCCCTTATGCAGATGGCTAAAACAGCGGCTGTACTTGCCGACCTTGCTGAAAATAAATTACCTTTCATATCCATTCTTACAGACCCTACAACCGGCGGCGTAAGTGCTTCATACGGGATGCTCGGCGATATTATTATTGCCGAACCCGGTGCTTTAATCGGTTTTGCCGGACCGCGTGTAATCGAACAAACAATAAGGAAAAAACTCCCGCAGGGCTTCCAGCGAGCAGAGTTTGTGCTAGACAAAGGATTTGTTGACATGATTGTTCCCAGAAGCACTTTGAAAAGCACTCTTGCAACTGTTTTAGAATGGTTTGAAACTTAACCGTTCTTTCTTACGTCTTTTTAAAGAGTGCGACCATAAAGAAATATTTATTCTTTAATAAAATAATTTTTGTTATTAGAAATTAAATAATTATATTTTAAATGAAGAGATTTGTTTGTATTGGAATTTTGTTGATATTTTTCTTTCCCGGAAACAAAAACTCTTTTGCAAAAGAGGAAGAAAATTTTTCACTTTTCAAATACACACATTTCAATTCATTATTGTACGCTTCTGTCGGTTTTGCTTTTGGCTTTAACTCAGTAGGTTTTTTTAATGAGTATCATTCTATAATAAAAGGAAAACAGACAGAATTCAGGTTTTCGCCGCTTCTAACAACAGGATATAAATTAAGAATCGGCGACAAATATCATTTCGGAATCAATGTTGAATATGTAAAAGCTCAAATGAGCGAAGATGTAAGTGAAAATTATATTGATTATGGCATTACTTATTCAAGACTTTTACTCGAAAAAATTCAGGTTTATTCTTTACCTGTTTTTATTTCCGGCGAATATATCCCATATAATACTCAATTCAGAACATATACAGGAGGTGGTTTAGGTTTAGTAGTAAGTTCCATCCAATGGGATGAATTTATAGCTTCTTCGAACATTAATGAACCACGAAAAGGAGGGCAAATGTTTAATGAAAACACAATTTATCCTGCAATAAAAATATATACTGGGGTTGAACTTGGCTTTGATAAACATGAATCGGACTTTTTTCTCGGAAGTTTTTATTTAGAAGTAAGTTTCAATTACTTTATAAGGAGAACACGGATTTTTTCAAAAATCAAAGAACAATTGGATAGTAAGACCGACAATATGGAATCGGTATTTGCAATAATTCCCGGTTACATCGGTCTTAATTTCGGAATCTCTTTGGCAACACCAAAGTGAAGTTAAAAGATGCTTCAATATTTTTTATAACGTATTTTTGCGAGGTCACAATGAGAACGAAGGTAACATTCAGGCACTTAAAATCAATTCCCGAATTACATGAAGCGGCTATAGATGCCTCCGAAAAATTCGGAAAGTTTCATCCGGCAATTATCAGTACAGATACAATTTTCACACATGATATTCAAAACATAGTCGAGTTCACCGTTAAATATGACGGTGGTACGGTTGTTGCTAAAGAAAGTTCTGAGGACTTTTACAAAAGTTTAAATGAAGCATCGGATAAAATTATACGGCAATTACAGAAAGCTAAAACTAAATCGAACAGCCATGTTGCATGAGATTTACACTTTTGATATTTTAATTACCAAGTTGGGAACTTACAACAGGTTCCCAACTTTTTAGTTTAATAAATTTGTTTAATATGGATACTCTGGGTACCAGATTAATAAAACAGAGAGAGCATTTTAATCTTTCGCTAAAAGATGTAAGCGAAAAAATTAAAATCAGACCTCATATTTTGCAGGCATTCGAAGAAGATAATTTCGAAGTACTGCCCGCAGTTTATGCACGTTCTTCAGTTAAAGCTTATGCAAATTTTTTAAAAATATCCGATAAGGAGTTCAATCAACTTCTTCCTGAAAGCTTGAAACCTAAGATTCAGCCTGTTGTTGTACCTTTACAAAACATTCCTGAAAGGATTGAAGCAAATTTCAAAAAATCAATTCTTAATAAAGAGAATCTGTACAATAAAAGAAATATAATTAATTATTTAATTTATGGTGGAATCGGACTTGCTTTATTTTCTATTGTATATTTTATATTTTTCGAACAGAATAGCCAAAAAGAAAAAATTTCAAATCAGAATGCGTCGGATACTACTGTAATAGCCGAAAAAGGCAAAGGTCTTCTTTCTTTTTTCGATAAACCCGACAGTGTGGTTCTTGAAGCAAGGGCTATAGATACAGCCTGGCTGAGAGTTGATATTGACGGTAAAACCAGCGAGGTCGTTCACATGGCACCTAATCTTATGAAGCGTTGGTCGGCAGAACAATATTTTTTACTCACTGTAGGAAATGTCGGTTCAATAGAATTTAGAAGAGACGGAAATGTTTTGAAGCCTTTCGGAACAAAAGGCAGTGTAGTAAGAAACATAAAAATCACAAAATCAGAAGTGGTAAATTCCTCGCAACCATGGACTGATCAGGATTCTACAAGACTCAGGAGAAAAGCAATTAAAAAAGAAGAGCCTCAAACTCAACCGAAACTTATTGAGCCGTCAACGATTGATGTTATTAAACCTTTTGAGAAAAAAGAAAAAAAAGAACCCCGTTAAATTCCACTTTTTACTATATCGTGCACTCTAATTATACCTATACACTTTTTGTTTCCGTCAATAACAGGTAAAACACTTATCTGACTTTCGCGGGTTTCCATCAAAGACAACGCCTCGCCTAGAAAAACATCAGGCATAACGGTAGCAGGATTTTTTGACATAATATCATCAACTTTAATTTCCCTTGTATTATCATATTTTTGAAAAATCCTTCTAACATCACCATCAGTAATAATCCCTTTTAATATTCTGTTTTTATTCAAAACAACAACACATCCTAATTGCTTATTTGTTATTTCTATTAAAGCCTCTCGGAAACTTGCTCCCGAGAATACAACAGGAACTGATTTATTTTTGTGCATTACATCCTTAACCTGCAAAGTAAGATTTCGCCCTATTTGTCCGAGTGGATGATTTTTAACAAAATCCTCCCTTTCAACATTCTTCCTGATAGCACAACAAACAGCTAATGCATCACCGAGCCCCATAGCTACAGTTGTACTGGTCGTCGGTGCAATATTAAAAGGACAGGACTCTCTATCTACTGAAGCGTCAATTACAGCATCAGAATTGTAAGCTAAGAAAGAGTCTAAATTTCCGATTATTGAAATAATTTTAGTATTTCTACTTTTCAAAAACGGAACAATTTTTATAATTTCCTCGGTACTGCCGCTTTTTGATAATAAAATTACAGCATCATTTCCTCCGATAATCCCAATATCGCCATGCAGAGCCTCAACCGGATGAAGATATACAGCTAATAAACCGTAACTCGCCATTGTAGAAGCAATTTTTCTGGCAACTAATCCCGATTTACCTATACCTGAAACAAATATATTATCAGATGCACAAAGCAAATCAATTGCTTTAGTAAAATCTTCATTCAGATTTTCACTTGCTTTATTTAATGCTAAAGAAGCTTGTTTTAGTACTATCTTTGCCTGATTAACGGAATTTTGTTTTTTCATTTTTATAGAATATTAAGTTAAAAAATTAACCCGGTGGCCATGAGAATAATCTTCCTCCAAGCAAGTGACAATGTATATGAAACACCGTCTGCCCTGCTCCTTCATTGCAGTTAAAAACTAATCTGTATCCACCCTCGGAAATTCCTTTTGCTTTAGCAATTGCAGATGCGGCAAAAACAATTTTCCCCATTAAATCTACATCGGTGATTTCAATTTCATTAAGAGTAGGAATAGGTGTTTTCGGAACTATTAGAACATGCACAGGTGCCTGAGGTTTAATATCATTAAATGCTAAAACAGAATCGTCTTCATAAACTATTTCTGCAGGGATTTCACGGTTGATAATTTTCGTAAATAGTGTTTCCGGCATTTCTTATCCCTTCAATATTTTGATTGTATTAAAAAATAGCCCTCTACTTTTAGAGCAGAGGGCTATTAATATATTCAGTCAGTTTAAAATTATCTGACTAAGGTCATCTTTGCTGTTCTAATCATATCGCCTACAACCATTCTGTAGATGTATGTACCGCTGGAAACTCTTACATTATTGTTGTCCGTACCGTCCCATTCGGCAACGTTTTTGCCGGAGAGTTCGGTATTGACAAGTGTTTTCACAACGTTTCCGAAGATGTCAAGAACTTCTAAGGTAACGTGTGATTTGGTCGGCACATTGAAGCCGATTTCAGTTGAAGAGCTGAACGGATTGGGAGCATTTTGTTCTAACGAAATGTCACCGACTTTATCGAACGTTAATGTTACGATGTCGGAGAAGGTTTCGCAGGACTGTGTTCCGTCGTTATCTACTTGTCTTAAGCGATAATTATAAGTATGCTGAACTTCAACATTCTTATCAATAAAACTATAACGGT
>JBAYGQ010000252.1:0-4809 GCA_041666585.1 Bacteroidota bacterium | reverse complement strand
ATTTGTTTATAGTTCCCGGCACTGATTTCATCAATAACATCCCATTCTCTGATTTCCGGATTAAACTCAATAGCGTATCCGTCCATAGACGAATTATCAAAAGGAGGCAAATCTATATCAGAAATAATGTCATCGGCAAGTATTCTGCCTTCTGCTTCCAGAATGTGAACTTTTTCAGTTTCCGGACTTATGAGTTTGGAACAATTCAGAATCAAATCAAGAGCATCATTATAATTCAGCATCTTATTCACCAACAATCTCTATAGCATCATTAACTCTGATTTCGCCGCTTTTTATTACTTTTGCGAAAATACCTTCTTTAGGCATCACACAATCTCCGGTAAGCTCGAATATTGAGCATTTGCTGTGACATTCTTTACCTATTTGAGTAATTTCCAATTCACAATTATCACCTGCTTTAATTTTTGTCCCGATTTTAATATTTGTCAAATTCAGAAATTCTGTTGTTAAATTTTCTCCGAAAATACCTGGTTGAATATGAGTCAATCCTTCTGATTTCATTTTATTTATGCTTTCGACTGCTAGAATTGAGATTTGCCTGTGCCAGTTTCCTGCGTGTACATCGCCTTCTATTCCGAAATTCTCTATTAATTTTGCTGAATCAACATTTGTTTTGGGAATTCCCTTTTTGTGACTAATTGAAATTGCAACTATTCTTCCATGTTCAGACATTTTCATCTTTCGTATAATTTCCGCTTTTGCCGCCTGTTTTGCTGATTAATTCAATTTCAGTTATCCGGATTGATTTATCAAGTGCTTTGCACATATCGTAAATAATAAGACCGGCTACAGACGCGGCAGTAAGAGCTTCCATTTCAATCCCTGTTTGCGAATCAGTTTTTGCCGAGGAAACAATTACTATGGATTTATCATTATCATTTAAAGTGAATTGAATATCCAGATGCGAAATGAAAATGTTGTGACATAGAGGAATTAACTCGCTTGTTTTTTTCCCCGCCTGAATTCCTCCGATTTTAGCAACCGATAAAACATTACCCTTTGCAATCTGATTATTTTTTACAGCTTGATATGCATTTTTATTTAAGAAAACCACACAACGGGCTGATGCAGTTCTCAGATTTGTTTCCTTGTTTGAAACATCAACCATATGAGCTTTCCCTTTGCTGTCGGTATGCGATAATTCAGCCATTTTATCCGCCTATTGAAATCATCTGATTATTCTTTAAATTTACCAATTCATCAATTCCGGGATGAGATTCAGACTTTAACATTAAATGCTCCTGAATCTTTTCTGCGATTTCTGAATCATCTGAACCGTTTAGTATTATTTTTTTTATGTCCAACTCATCTTTAGTAATTGAAAAAAGGCATAGTTTCAATTTTCCGTCAGCAGTAATTCTAATCCTGCTACAGTCGCCGCAAAAATGGTCGGAGATTGAACTTATAAAACTCACTTTAGCTTCTGTACCAAAAATGTTAAAATCTCTTGAAACAGAAGTTGAATCATTTGCAATTTCGATTAACCTGAATTTTGTTTCAATAATATTTTTTATATCAGAATAAGCAATAAACTTCGAGTTATCATATTTATTATTTGAAAAAGGCATATACTCAATAAACCTGATATTGAGTTTTTTTTCAATTGCAAACTCAACGAAATCATTTATTTCATTATCATTCAAACCTTTCATAATTACAGTATTGATTTTGATATTTTTCAATCCTAAAGAAATAGATTGATTAATCACAGATAGAGTAGCAGAAAGCTTATCGGTTCCCGATATTTTTTTATAAGTTTCAGCGTTTAAAGAATCAAGACTGATATTAAGTCTGTCTAATCCTTTTTCAATAAATTTTTCAAGATTCCCGTTTAACAGAGTTCCGTTGCTTGTTGCAGAAAGCTCAAAAGGGGATTCAATTTTGATTTTTCCCAGAAGTTCAATCAAATATCCAATATTCTTTCTGGCAAAAGGCTCACCGCCGGTTAAACGGACTTTGGTGAATTCAAAATAATTGACAAAAATTCTGACTATTCGTTGAATTTCTTCGAAATCAAGAATGTTTTCTTTTGTTAATTTGTCATAATGAATTGCATTCGGGTTGCAATACAAACAATTAAGATTGCATTTATCGGTAAGTGAAATCCTAAGATATTTATGAACACGATTAAATCTATCCGTTAATTTCATTGATATTCACACGATTTTTGATACTCAAAAAAAAGATGTTAATTGCGTATCTCTTCAAAATTTTTTGAACAAAATTGATAAACCAATTTAAATAGTTTGATTAAAATAAATAATAAATAAGAACAAAACAAATAGTATAAATTCAGCAATTTTACTTAGCTCATAGTCAAATCTTCAGTAGCAAAAAAGCATGCAGAATAAAGTTATGTTTTTTATGTTATAACAAATTTTGCTTGCTTTTGATTTATATTCTTATTAAATTGTTAATAGAAAGGTAAAGTTCGTAAAGTTCATAAAGTTTGTAAAGTTTATAAAGTTTGTAAAGTTTGAACAGTAAGATTCAGTATTCCATTTAGGTACAACAGTTCTTGTTTCAAGAAGGGCAGTGGAACAAGATAGAATTAACATAAAATTAATCAAAGAACTTTTTATTTAAATTTCGATTTAACATGGAGTAATTATGTTTAAGAAAATCAGTATTTGTCTGTTTACTTTCTGTCTTTTGAGTTTATACTCTTTCGCTCAGGATTGGCAAAGAGCTAACGCTAACAAACAACTGCCCGATTCGACAGGTATCCTTGCTTTGGCAACAAACGGGAACACTGTTTTTGCGGCAACAACTAAAGGACTTTATATCTCTACAAACAACGGTACCCACTGGGATTTGAAAAACACAGGACTTAGCGGAAAAAGAATTTATGCATTTGCATTTAAAGGCACTGATGTTATTATCGGTACTTCTACCGGTATCTTTGTCTCATCGGACATCGGAGATAATTGGATTCCCAAAAATGTCGGTATGAGCGGTGAAACTGTTTATGCTCTGCTCGTTGACGGAAATAACGTTTTTGCCGGTGTTGACGGAGGTGTTTACATTTCTACCGATAATTGTTCAAACTGGTCAGAGAAAAACGAAGGATTTTCGGACGCGGCTTTTATGTCGGTAAGTGCATTCGCAAAGAAAGGGAATCTGATTTTTACAGGTACTTCGGACGGTGTATATATAACATCGGATAACGGAAGCAACTGGGTTCCGAAAAGTAACGGATTGGTTGACATGGCTGTAACATATTTAGTAGCGAGCAATAATGCAGTCTATCTGAGTTGCGACAGTTACCTGAAAGGTGTTTATCAGTCAGTTGACAACGGAGAGAATTGGGTTCAAAAAAATAACGGTTTATTACCGGAATCTGACCAACGATATTCACTTATTTGTGCTGATGATACTACCTTGCTTGCAGGCGGCATGGTTTCCGGTGTTTATATATCTACAAACAGAGGAAATAGCTGGGAAAGTTTTAACAACGGTTTATCGGACTACATAAAGCAAAACGAACTTATTCTGGCTAAGAACGACACCTTATATTATGTGGCATCCAAGGGTGAAACAGGTTTTTGTAATTTGTGGAAAAAAGCTATCAGGGAGGACTCGGTTGTTCAGGCGGTAAATGATGTGAACAGTGGCGCATTTCTGAAAATTAATCCTAATCCTACGACTGATGTTGCTACTATAAGCTATCAACTGCAAAGTGCAGGTAATATAAATCTTACAGTTATCGATGTGCTGGGACGTGAAACAGTCAATCTCGTAAGCGGATACAAAGAAGCTGGAGAATACAAACATACATTCTCAAAGTCAGAAACAAAATTAAATCGCGGCATTTATTTTATTAAATTAACAATCGCAAAAAATGTTTATATGACAAAAATGATAATTGAGTAAAATAAATTTTCTTCGGATTAAGTATGAAAGCGGTGGTTCAGCGGGTATCGAGAGCTAAGGTAACAATCGGGAACAGGACCGTAGGCGAAATAGGGCGGGGCTTGCTTGTTCTGCTGGCAATTAAAGAAACCGATAATCCTGATACAATAAAATGGATGTGCAATAAGCTTGCAAACCTCAGGATTTTCGAGGATGAAGAGGAGAAGATGAACCTTTCGGTGCAGGAAATAAACGGAAGTATTATGCTGATTTCCAATTTTACTTTATACAGTAATGTGCAGAAAGGTTTTCGTCCGAGTTTCATAGAAGCCGCCGCCGCTAAGGTTTCGGAGCCTGTTTACAATAAGATGGTAGAGTATTTCCGTGCCAACTATCCGATTAAAATTGCAACGGGCGAGTTCGGTGCTATGATGGATATTGAGCTTGTAAACGACGGACCGGTAACGATAATTGTGGAGAAGTAAAAAATTCTGAATTATGAATGCTGAATTCTGAATTGAAGAGAAGATGTGTTCCGAAGCGGGAGCTTCGGAACAAGAATAAAATTCTGAATTAAGAATTTTCTTCAGTCTTTGTCTGTTCGCTCTCTTCTGCAAGATAATGTCTGTCGTCTTCGCTTAATTCAATTGTCTGATGCTTAATTATTTTTGCTTCAATCAAGAAAATAACCTCGTGTGCAATGCTTACAGCCTGTGTAGAGATGAATTGGAGGTTTCTGTTCACATCTAAAAGGTAGCAACATGTTTTACATTGTTTTTGATTTTGCAGGAGAAGTCCTGTAATAATTTCAAAATTTACTGCATAGAGATTATTCATATCTTCACGCATTTTCAAGGTTTCGTGCGCCAAAACGGCATTTGAGAAAATAAAAGAATCAAGTACCTTGGAAATCATCAGTTGAGCTTTTTCTCCCAT
>JBAYGQ010000251.1:0-4813 GCA_041666585.1 Bacteroidota bacterium | reverse complement strand
TGTTACGGTATGGAATGTTGGGAATAATGAAAGAGGTTTCAGAACATTTGGAAGAGTTACCATTGAGTTGAAAAATTGTGTTTTCAGGGATTAGTATATTCTATAGGTAATATATATTCTTCAAGAAATATCTTTATCATCAATGTTGAATTATAAAACGAGACATACAAAAATATTTTTTTTCTCATTTTTGTCTGTTGATCTTAGTCATATTTTAGATAATCAGGTATTTAATCCTTATCTTAAGTATTAATAATTTGTTTTAATTACATTTTCGCAAATTGTCAGTCTATGTTCGTGATTTATCCTAATGAAATAGAGTAAGAAAGACTTTCTTTGCAATACCTTAAGATGTATATGTATATGTCTATTGTTATGTTAAAAAATCAGTAATAAAATAACAGCAAAATACCAGAAAATTAAAACTACTGTGTGATTTTGCTTGCAAAAGGTTGTGAAAATGAAAAAAGGAGTTCCTTGTAGTAAACAAAGTTTTACAAAATGTTTTTTTTATATCTTTTGTTTATTGTTGTTTATCAGCAGAGTGCATGGTGAATCTCTAGTTAACAGTGATTTGGACGCACTTATACAAACATATCAACAGAAGAAAACAATCACAGGAACAATCAGGGATAATAATGGGGAAGTAGTGATAGGAGCCAGTATTGTTGAAGTTGGAACAACTAAAGGAACAATTTCGAATCTTGAAGGAAATTTTACTTTAAGTGTAAGTAATAAAGCGATAGTTCGTATTACATGTGTTGGGTATCACGAACTAACTATTTCGACTGAGGGAAAGAAAAAGTTTGAAATACTACTACAAGAAGATGTTAAAGCTTTAGAAGAAGTGGTTGTTGTAGCTTATGGGACAGTTAAAAAATCAGATTTAACAGGTTCTGTTTCTCAGGTAGAAATGAAAGATGTTGTAAAGGCTCCGGTTAATTCTTTTTCGGAAGCTTTAGCTGGAAGGATTGCTGGCGTACAAGCATCTTCTGGTGACGGACAACCGGGAACAAATATGAATATTGTGATAAGAGGTGCTAATTCTCTTACACAGAGTAATACTCCGTTGTATGTTATTGATGGGATTCCCTATGAAAATGCAGAATCAGCAGCATTAAATACTAATGATATAGAAACAATTTCTGTATTAAAAGATGCATCCTCAACTGCATTGTACGGTTCACGTGCTGCCAATGGTGTTGTAGTTATTGAAACCAAAAAAGGAAAAATGGGGAAACCTGTTTTTACTTTTAACAGCACTTATGGTTTCCAGAGTTTAAATAAAAGATATGAATTAATGGATTCTTATGAATTCGTTAAATATCAGGAAGAATTAAATATAGTTAGAGGCGTACCTGATGTAACAAAGAGACTGTATTATTCTGAAGGGAGAACTCTTGAAACATATAAAACCATTGAGCCTGTTGACTGGCAGGATTACATAATCAGAGATGCGGCACCTTTTAAAACTGTTGATATTGCAGTCAGGGGGGGGAACAGCCAAACTCTTTATTCATTGTCAGGTGCATATTCTGATAAGCAAGGAATTCTTATTAACACTGGAGCAAAAGACACAAAGGCGAGAATGTCTATTGAACAAAGATTTCCGGGAAAAGGGAATATTGTTTTGGGTGCCATTGCAACATTTTTAGGTTCGGTGTCATATGGTTCTCCGGCAACATCCGGACAGTTTACAAACTACACGTTAGCACAAACATGGGGATACAGACCTGTAGCCGGAGTCAATGTTGATTTATTTTCTATACCAATTGACCCAGATAACAATGTTGTAAATAACTATCGTTTTAATCCTTATTTGGCACGTAAAAATGACCATACGTATAATTATGGGAAAAATTTTAGTGTATCTACATATTTCAGGGCTAATTTACCTAAGGATATACGCTTAAGTATTTCAGCAGGAGCTACTAATTACAATGCAAGGTACGATCGTTATTACAACTCTGGTACTCCGCAGGGTTCGCCATTATTGCCCGAAAATATACGAGGTGTAAATGGTAGTGTTAATTACAGAGAGACAATAATTTATTCAAATGAAAATACTTTATTTTACAGAACCAAAATTAATAAAGTACACTCTTTGGACGCTACTGCTGGATTTTCCATGCAGATTATTCAACCACAAGGTTTTGGGTTTTCAGTGCAGAATCTTCCCAACGAAGAGCTTGGAATGTCAGGATTAGAAGAAGGGGATGTGTATTCAACCTATGCGTCCATAAGTGAGAGCCGGATGGCTTCGTTCTTTGGACGTATTAATTATGACTATAAATCAAAGTATTTATTTACACATACTTCCCGTTATGATGGTTCGTCAAAATTCAGCAAAACCAACAGATGGGGATATTTCCCTTCATTTGCTGCCAGCTGGAATATGCACCAGGAGAATTTCATGAAAACTCTTCCATTTATTACAAAATCAAAGTGGAGGTTAAGTTACGGCCTTACCGGAAATAACCGTATCTCAGATTTTGCATATATGGCGCAATTTAATATGCTCCCCGTTAATGGATATTCATTTAACAATAGTATACCAACTGGTAGCATAGTGCCTTCGAATCTGTCAAATCCGGATTTAAAATGGGAAAGTACCGAACAGACTAATCTGGGTTATGATCTGGGTCTGTTTAAAAACAAGATTGAACTAACGGTTGATCTGTATCGCAAAGTAACTAAGGACCTTTTATTAAATGCTGATATACCAGCTTCAATGGGTTTAATTACTGCAACCAAAAATATCGGAAAAATAAGAAATTCAGGATTAGAAATAACCGTAAATTCAGAAATTTTGAAAACAAAGGATCTGACATGGACCAGTAATTTTAATATTAGCTTCAATAAGCAGAAAATTTTGCAGCTATCTGAGGATCAAACACAAATGCTTAGCTCCACATTTATTGTAGAATCTCCGTTTATTTCAAGATTAAACGAAGAAGCGGGCAGCTTCTTTGGATATGTATGGGATGGAGTATACCAGTATTCTGACTTCGAAAATCCAGTTCCTAATGTGTATGTGTTGAAAAAGGATATTACCACCAACGGGAATGATAGAAATACAATTCAACCGGGTGATATTAAATATAAGGACTTAAATGGGGACGGTACAGTAAATAATTATGATAAAACAGTTATTGGAAGATCGCAACCTATTCATACCGGAGGTTTTTCAAATACGATTGTTTATAAACAGTTTGATCTTAACGTGCTTTTTCAGTGGTCATACGGTAATGATCTTCTAAACTTAACCCGTTACCAATTCGAAGGAAATGGCTCAAGGCTCTCAGACTTAAATCAATTTGCCTCATATGTGAACAGATGGTCACCTGAGAATCCCAGCAATACTTTGTTCAGAGCCGGGGGGCAAGGCCCGTTGGCTAAGTCATCAAGCAGGTTTGTTGAAGATGGATCGTATCTGAAATTGAAAACAGTGTCGTTTGGATATAATTTTCCGGGAAGTTTTTTAAAGAAAATTAAAGTTAGTAATGCAAGATTGCACATCAGTGCGCAAAATCTGTTTACATTAACAAATTATTCCGGTTTAGATCCGGAAATATCAAGATATAGTTCCGTTTTACAGACAGGGATGGATTATGCGGCATACCCTCATGCCCAAACAATAGTTGCAGGGGTTAACATTACATTTTAAGAGTTGGATCAGTTTACTGTAATAATATAAATATTATGAGAGTTTCAAAATCTATTTTAGTAGGGGTATTAAGCTTATGCATTATGTCTTGTGAAAAATTTCTTGACATTGAATCATCAGATTTTCTTACGCTGAATAATGCTTATAATACAGAGCAGCAGTTAAACGCAGCTTTAACAGGCGTATATGATGCGATGGGTGGAATAAATGCAACAAAAGGGATATATAGTGATGCGATGTTATTGTATGGTGGTCTGGAAGGAGATCTTGCATATTACGGGGCTACTAATCCTTCGGATGGGCCACAAATATATCAATTCTCAGCTACAAATAAATATGTTGAATATTACTGGAATGCTCTTTATCTGGGAATCGATCGTGCTAATGTCTTATTGGCAAATATGAATAATAATCCAAATATAGATATTGAAAAAAAGAAGGTTATTAGGGGTGAAGCACTTTTCTTACGTGGATATTATTACTTTTTGTTGGGACAAACATTTGGAGGTGTTCCTCTCAAATTAGAACCATCGGTCTCTGCAAGTTTTGCTGATAATATACCACGATCATCACTCAAAGAGACTTACACTCAGATATTGCTTGATATGAAGACTGCTGAACCACTTGTAAAAGATATTGATGAAATAGGTTATGGTGGGCGTGTTAGTAAATCGGCTATACAGGGCATAATAGCAAGAGTGCATTTGTATATGGCGGGGTATCCATTAAATGAACAATCAAACAACGACTCAGTAATTGTCTGGACAAAAAAGGTAATTGATAATGTTAAATATAAACATGGATTAAACCCACATTTTTCAGAAGTATTTATTAATTACGCGAAAGATAAATATGATATTAAAGAAAGTATATGGGAAGTTGAATTTTATGGCAACAAATCAGGTGCTTATGATGAAACAGGTATTGTCGGAATAGCAAATGGTCCCGGATCTTCAAATGAGGAAACAGGAAGAGCAACAGGTTTATTAAAGGTTACCCGTAAGTTATATGACTTGTATCAACCCTGGGATTTGCGCAGAGGATGGTCAATTGCCAACTTTACATATAACAGTACAGGACCAAACGGGTCAAAAACATTCAGGCCACTGCCATCAAGCACATCAATATATAATCATTGTGGAGGTA
>JBAYGQ010000250.1:0-4844 GCA_041666585.1 Bacteroidota bacterium | reverse complement strand
TTATCTATTTTGTGCTTTGATGATTAATTAATGAATCCTTTTTTATAATTTTGGTAAATCGTAACAATTACAATTTGAGGATTTGAAAATGGTACTGGCAGAATTTGCAATGTTTCCTACAGATAAAGGTGAAAGCGTTAGCGACTATGTTTCACAGATTATCGATTATATTGATAAAAGCGGAATTACATATAAACTAACTCCGATGGGAACTGTTCTCGAAGGTACATGGGATGAAGTTTTCGGAGTAATCGGTTCTTGCTTTAAAATACTTGAGCCTCAATCCGGCAGAATTTCAACTTCAATAAAAGTTGATTACAGGCGGGGTGATGTTTCGCGAATGAACTCTAAAATTGATAAAATCAAAAACATTTTGAACAGAGATGTGAATCATAGTTGAAATAAAGTTTAAAGCGTTTTTTTATTCAATGATAAATTCAAAATGTGTATTTTTGTGAAGTGAAGATTTTTAAAGGGAAAAACGATGAAATATCGTTCTATAATTACTTTTTTTATTATTTTATTTATTTGTTGTTTCGATTCTTATTCTCAATTATTAGATTCAGCCGAACTATCGCGTAAACAAATATATAATTCGCTGGAAATCGCTTCGGCTAATCCCGATAATGTGTATGTTCTTGATTTAAGCGGGAAAGGATTGTCTGAACTTTCTATCAGTATTGCCAAATTTAAAAATCTTCAAAAGCTTTCCCTTACCCGAAACCATCTTAAAATGTTACCTGCAGAAATCGGTAAATTAACATACCTTCAAGAACTAAATATTACTAATAACGAACTCTCAAAACTACCATCAGAAATCGGCAATTTGACGAATTTGACGGTCTTGATGGCAGGCGGGAATAAGTTAATAGAACTACCGTCGGAAATCGGTAAACTTGTTAGAATAAAGTGGCTGGATTTGTCATCTAACAAATTAAAAGCAGTTCCGAATGAAATCGGCAAACTGACTCAACTCAGAGCGCTACAGCTTATCAACAATTTTATTAAAGAGCTTCCAGAAGGAATAACAGAACTTTCAAATCTTAAAATTCTCGATTTGCGTGAGAACAAGTTATTATCGCTACCTGCAAGAATCGGTAAACTAAATAAATTGGAGCAATTGTATTTAGGAGGTAACCTTTTAAGTGTTATTCCCGGTGAAATCGGTAATTGCACTTCCCTAAGAGATCTGGATTTTGCTTCAAATAAAATCAGTTCAATTCCCCCTTCAATCGGAAGATTGAAGTATCTTGAAACTTTTGAAATATCAGATAATTTACTAACTCATTTACCTGATGAAATCTGTGATCTCGATAGTTTAACCTCACTCGGAATTTCGAATAATAAACTATCCTCAATTCCTCAGAGAATCGGAAATTTGAAGAAATTAGAAGCAATACAGGCTGACCGGAATTTATTTATTAAGCTACCGATAGAAATAGTGAAGCTTGATCATTTGGGAACGGTCGATTTTAGTCAGAATCAAATAATGGAAATTCCTTCTGTATTTTGTAAAAACAGTTTTCTGCAATTGAATCTGGAGAAAAACAGAATTACTAAGCTTCCCCGTGAAATCGGAGAAATGAAATTACTGTTTAATTTGAATTTATCGAATAATTTATTAACAGAAATTCCCTCAGAAATAGGAGAACTCGAAAATTTAGAAGATTTTATATTAAGCAATAATAAAATATTCAGTCTCCCTGCTCAAATCGGAAATCTTAAAAAATTGAAATTGATTGACCTTTCGAATAATAAACTGACATCCCTTCCAAAAGAAATGGAAAATCTGAAAGACCTTGAGGTTATTGAACTGAAGCGAAACAAAGTACCTGAAAGTGAAATTCAATTCTTAAAATCGAAAATCAAAGATTTGGAAATCAGATATTGATTACTCAGGCGATGTCGAAATAATTTTTTCCTGTCTGGTATTGTTTCAAAAAATTTGAACGAATGAGTTGGTTTTCTGTTTTTCGTAAATGAGGGTCTTCAGCTATAATTGCAAAAGCTTCTTTTCTTGCAGTACTGATTATATCACCGTCTGAAATCAGTTCAAGAAATTTGAAAGCGGGGAGTCCCGATTGCCGCGTTCCAAGCACATCTCCTGGTCCGCGTAATTTTAAATCTACTTCAGATATTTCAAATCCATCTGTGGTCTCTTCCATCGTTTTGAGACGGATTATGGCAGTTTTTCTGTCTTCTTCGGGTATATCTTTCCTTTTAAATTCAAATTGATAATTATCTTTGGTTGCGAGGAAACAATACGACTGGAAACCGCTTCTTCCGACTCTGCCGCGAAGCTGATGCAATGTAGAAAGTCCGAATCTTTCTGCGTTATTGATGAGCATAACCGTTGCATTCGGAACATCAATACCGACTTCGATAACAGTTGTTGCAACCAATATCTGATATTCTTTATTCAGGAAGGCTTTCATAGCATCTTCTTTTTCATACCAGAACATCTGTCCGTGCAGAAGTCCGCATTTGAACTCCTGAAATACATTTTCTTTTAAAAATTCGAAATGCTCTGTTGCCGCCTTTAATTCTAATTTTTCAGAGATTTCGACAAGCGGGAAAACTATATAAACTTGAAATCCTTTATTTATTTCTTTTCTGATAAAATCATAAGTGTTTTGCAACTGGCTCTCGAAAACAACTTTTGTAAGAATAGGTTTTCTGTTTTTAGGCATTTCCCTGATAATTGATACATCAAGGTCACCGTAAATTGTCATAGAAAGAGTGCGGGGGATAGGGGTAGCTGACATAACCAGAATATGAGGGCTAATGCCCCGTTCAGCAAAAGATGCTTCCGCTCTTTTCTTGAGGGCGGCTCTTTGAGCGACTCCAAATCTATGCTGTTCATCTATGACAATTAATCCTAGTTTATTATATTCAATGTTCTCTTCGAACATAGCGTGTGTGCCGACAATTACATTTGCAGTTCCCGAAGATATTTTTTCAAGAACATCATTACGAAACTTTTTCTTTTGCCCGCCTACAAGTTGGACAATATTAACATCAAGACCTTCGAAAAATCCCGTCATCGTTTTATAATGCTGTTCTGCAAGAATTTCTGTCGGTGCCATAAATGCAACCTGAAATCCGTTATCTATGAAAGTTAGCATAGTAAGAACAGCAACAATTGTTTTTCCGGAGCCGACATCACCCTGTAAAAGTCTGTTCATTGGTTTACCACTTTGAGTATCGTCAGTAATTTCGCGGATTACTTTTATCTGGTCTTGTGTAAGTTTGAAAGGCAAGGATTCATAAAGCTTTCTGGCTCTGGGACTTTTAGGTGAAACGGCAATACTTTTTTCGTTAATTTTTACTCCGTTCTGTCTGACAGCAAGATATAGTTCATAGAAGAAAATTTCTTCGAATTTTATTCTGAATTTAGATTCATCAATAGCTTTGGCTGATGGCGGGAAATGAAGGTTCTGAACAGCATCTCTCAACGTAATTAAATTCATTTTTTTTCTGAATACTTCCGGTAGAGTTTCATTTATGTCTTTCAGATGAGAATCCAGAAGTCTTATTATGGCTTCGCGTAACTGCCTCATAGTCCATCTGGCAGTTTTTAAGCCTTGAGACATAGGATAAATCGGCAGAATCTTTCCTTCCCGATACAAACTTTCATCCTCAGGGGCGAATTTTTCGATTTCAGGATGGTTGAAAGAAACTGAACCGTATCTGTCCAATTCCGGTTTACCGCTTATTGTAACCATGTCACCGATTGAATAAGCTTTTGAATAATATTCTGAGAAATTCCAGAAAATTATTTTCGCTATACCTCCGTAAGAATCACTTAGACTTATTATCAGCATACTTCGGTTTTTGCCGTAATGTTTTTCTTCTTTTGTTACAACCTGAGCGACTACTGTTATTTCATTTCTGAAAGCAAATGATTGTGATAAATCCTTTAGGTTGAAAATATCTTCCTGCCTGAGTTTTACGGCAAGTGCTTTCAATGATGATACAGCGTTTCTGTCAATGTATGTTCTGGGGAAATAATAAAGTAAATCCAGAGGCTTGTAAATGCCGAGTTTAGCTAATGCTCCTGCTTTAGCGGGACCTACACCTTTGATGTACTGTAAATCACTGACAAACTCTTTTGTTTTTTCAGGCATTATTATTGAATGAATTTTACTTGAACATAAAATATAAAAATAAGAAAAATGAGCGAAGTAAACATAATAAGAAATTTTAGTGCAGATAGGATGCCGGATTCATCCTGCTTGTACCTGTCCATAATTCGAAGTGGAGAAAATCACCGTCAACCGAATGACCTGTTCTTCCGACAGATTTCCCCTGTCTTACTTCATCTCCCTTACGAACGCTGACCGAAGAAAGATTTGCATAGACACTACGGAATCCGTTGCCGTGGTTAATTATAACTAACTGCCCGTATCCGGGTAGCCAGTTAATCAGAGATACTGTTCCGTTTGCGGCGGCTACTACTCCGGTTCCGGGAGATGCGGCAATATCTATACCGGGATTATCGAAAATCGTGTTTGTTTCAGAATTTCTGTTTTCTCCGTAATGACGAAGAATTTTTCGTGAAGAAATAGGCCAGATTATTTTTCCGATTGAGCCGATAATTTTGGGTGGGGGGACATAATCATCATCTTTTACTTTAGATTTTGGTGTAACTGTTGGAGTAGTCTTCTTATCGGATTTAGAAGTCAAATTAGTTTTTGCCGGAGTTTTTTTCTCGACCGGTTTTTGTTTTTGACGGACTTCTTTTCTTACAAGTTCTGCAATCATAGAGCGGATTTTTTTTGCACTTCTTTGTTTTTCGGCGAGAAGTTTTTTCAGTGCTTCTTTATCTGTTTTGATTTTTGTTA
>JBAYGQ010000249.1:0-4852 GCA_041666585.1 Bacteroidota bacterium | reverse complement strand
TCGCAGGAGATGCTACCGTGCCTGCAAGTCTTATGCAGTTATTACTGAATGGAAACGAAGTAGGAAAAACTTATTCTTTTGATAATTTAAAGTTTACAACACAATGGTTAAGATGCTTTTCCCTCTCGTACAGCCGGGAATTGCTTTCCTCCGATGATGGTATTTTTAAACAAATAAGTGCCGGATTAACCTTAAAATATTTTAATGGATTCGCCTTTTCATCTCTCGAAAAAGTGAAATCACGATTCTATACCGGAGAAAAAAATCAGTTGAATGCTTCCATTGAAGCTCTAGGCTATTCCTCCTTCTCCGATGATATGGGTGTTAGGTACAGCTTTGATTCTTCAGCTACATCAGTTTATAATTTTAATTATTTTACTAAACCGGCCGGCTCAGGATTTGGATTCGATCTAGGATTTTCGTTCATACTTGACTCGGGATTTACTCTCGGTCTTTCTATAACAGACTTTGGTTATGTCAATTGGATTGCAAACGTTGCAGAACATACTTCCGAAGGAAATATCATAATAGATGATTTGTTTAATCAGGGTCAGATAGATTCTTTAACAAATTTCGGAAAAATGCACAGTAAAAAAATCTCGAATTATAATACAGGCCTACCGACTACTTTGAGATTCGGAATAGCTGTCGAACTCTCACGTTATTTACCTGTAATCCCAGGGACATTATACACACTTTTCGATTATAATCAGGGTTTTAATGACGTACCTTCCAATTCAACTACCCCTCGAGTTTCATTAGGAA
This sequence comes from Bacteroidota bacterium, assembly GCA_041666585.1. Taxonomy (GTDB): domain Bacteria; phylum Bacteroidota; class Ignavibacteria; order Kapaibacteriales; family UBA2268; genus JBAYGQ01. Next base: position 4,087 of record JBAYGQ010000249.1, on the reverse strand, counting down.
CATACTGGTTGCCTTATGATTACCTGCCTTCTTTAAGTATGGGTATAAGCTACGACCAATCCGGTCATTTGCGTTGGTCTACCGGATTGGGTTATTCTACTTCACTACTTGAAATACATCTGTCAACTTTTGACATTTTACCTTTAATAGCACCTAATTATTTTAAACCTCAGGTTTCTTTTGCATTAACCTTAGCTTGGAAGATAATATAAAATTTCGTTTATTATTTTAACACCACAATTTTCAATGTTTCACTGATTAATTCTGTTTTAATCCTGCAATAATAATCACCTGAACTACATTTCCTGGCATCCCATTTGAGCAAATGATTCCCTTTTTCTAATTGTGCAGATATCAAAGTTTCGGTCAACACTCCCCTGCCATCGAAAATTTCAACAGAAACGAATGAATTTTCAGGTAATACAAATTCAATTGATGTAATTCCTGAAAATGGATTAGGTGAATTTGCAATATTAAATACACTTTGCGAAATTTCTAAAACAGGAGACGATTTTAAAGTAGTAAAATTAAATACATCTGACCAATCACCCTGTCCGCCCTCATTAAAAGCTTTGACACGCCAAAAATATTTTGTCTCGCTGGTTAGAGATTGGAACATTCTTCTGCTAGTTGCTGTCAGGTCTGCAAATCCATACAAAGTATCAGCAAAATTCTCTGTTTTTGAAATCTGCAGAAGATAGTATCTTGCATTTACAGATGCTTCCCAATACAATGTCGGTTTAAGCACAATATCTTTCGCATTGTTTGGCGGGGTAGTTAAAACAGGAGCCAATGGAACAGGCATAACCGAGAATGACCATACATCAGACCATTCGCCGTTTAAAGTCTCATTAATTGCACGAACTCTCCAGTAAAATTTAGTACCGGGTGTTAATGTTTGTTTAAATACAAAAGTTAAAGTATTGAGCATTGTTGTATCAATTACATTCGAAGTAAATGAGCTGCTTGCTGAAACCTGAAGTTGATAATTTGTTTTACTTACCAGAACACCGTTATAATTTGACTCATTCCAATTTAATGTCGGTTTAGCACTGATATTTAATGAATCGTTTCTCGGAGTCATTAGCAACGGTTTTGAAGGCATAGGTAAACCGACCGAGAAATTCCACACTGTTGACCATTGGGACGAGTCCTGAGCCGAGAAGGCCCTTACACGCCAAAAATAAGTTTTGTTGTTTGTTAATGAAGTTAAATCAAAAGAATTAACTGATACATTTTTATTTTCACTGATTATATTCGAAAAATCCTGTTTATCAGACATCTGCAATGTATAATTATCTGCATTTCCAAGTGCAGTCCATAATAATGTTAATTCAGGTGCCAACTTGGTAGTAAAGTTGAGTGGATACTCTAAAGCCGGTACCGCCAAACCGTTAAATTCAGCATTTGCCATGTATGGTATAGTATATCTTGCATTCGGTTTTACATTCAACAATTTATTTTTCATTCCGTTCGGATATGTAACAACAATGCTGTCAATTACAGATGCATTGCCTATACCAAAGTGAAGTTCGGAAGAATTTTGTGTACAAAGAGTCCCGGCAACACTGCCCATCAAATCACGGTAAAATAGCTTCCCACCCGCATAAACAGTAACTTTAGAGCCGTAAGCCTGCGGGTGTACATTCTCGGACATGTTACCCAGCAAACGAACAGCAATCCAATTGCCTTGATGCTTCATATCATTTCGGTAAAGTTTGCCGTTAATAAGCAAATCTAAATCTCCGTCGTGGTCGTAATCAATATACACTGCTGACCATGCGTTCATAGCGTAAGCTCCGGAAAGCCAAGTGATATCCTTTAATTTGTAATTCGGAGGTCCTTGATTCAAATAAATCCAGTTCATACCTCCGCTGTAAATCCCATGCCATAAATCAAGCAATCCGTCAAGATTCAAATCGAGCCAAAGCATACCTGCATTACCTTCGTGAAACTTTAAACTCATCTCATTGTGTACTTCCCTGAATTTATAATCAGGAGCACCCAAATTCTGAAAAATCAAAGAAGAGTTTGAATAAGCTCCACGCGAATCTGTATGAGCAAGGTTACCGACAGCTAAATCAGGTAATCCGTCATTATTGAAGTCACCCCACATGCAACCCATACCGTGTCCGAAATAGTATGATAAGGCAGTAGGAACTCCCTGTGTACCTGTCTCTGCACCGACTTCCAGAAATGTTCCGTCACCCTGATTTTTATATAAATTATCTTTAATTAAACGATAATTAGCGACAAACAAATCTGCTTTATTGTCGAGGTTGTAATCGCATGCGGCGGCACCGTAACAATCGTAATAACCCTGCCCGGGCCAATAAAGTCTCGGTTCACCGTCACTTATTTTTGAACTCGCTCTCACATTGGAAAACGAACCGTCTTTGTTATTCTTCCATAATTGGTCAGGACACCATATTTCTTCTTGTCCACTAACTTCAATTCTGCGGTTAGCGATAAATAAATCAAGCCAGCCGTCATTGTTATAATCGAACCAAAGCGGAGAAATTGCAGGATATGGATTAGGCAAAGAATCGTTATTGGAATTAGCTCCTAGCGAGAAATCAACACCGGGTTCAGGATATGGAGTTTTAAATAAAACTTTGTTGTTAAATTCTGTAAATGTACCGTTTCCGTTATTCTTATATACTTTATCACCGCTCCAGACCATGTGTTTATTCCAGTCCTGAGCACCGTTCCTCATAGCGTAAAAATCAATCCAACCGTCGTTGTCAATATCTGCCCAGGATGTACCGGAGGCACCGGGAATGTTAAATTGAGATGTTACATTTTTGAAAGTACCGTCTTTTTGATTCTCAAAAAAAGTACCACCCATTGCAATATCGTCCCAACCGTCATTGTTCCAATCCACAATTGAAGCATAACCTCCTCCTGAAATACCAGCAACGGCTGAAACATCAACTAAAACAGGCGGCGGAGGAGGTTGCGTTGTGTTACCGTCCGGAAAATCATATTCAACAATAAATCTTATCATGTAATCACCCGGAGGATAAGAGTAAATTGTTCCTGCAATATTATAAAAATTCGGATTCGGAGTGTAAGGGTCAGTCATCCACGAAAGATTTGAAGGATTTTTCCCGTCATTGTCATACCCGAACCAGGGTCCAATAGGTTTGATGTAATGCTGTATTACAATTTTATCGAAACCGTCGGATTTAAGTCCTGAATTAGAAACATCAATTTCCTTCCAACCGGGAGTACCGTCGTAATCCACAATGACAGGTGCTATAAAAGAATTATGATTCCATACATAATGTGTGGGATAAAGGTTTCCGGCAATCGGATATCCTACAAAATGAACAGTATCTTTAGCAGATTGAGTGCCTGAATAATAAATCATTACCTTTTTTATTTTGCATGGACCGTCAGGTTGCAGATAGGCTGATTCTTCCCACCAAGCAACAGCCGAAGAGTAAGAATTACCTTTGTAAGAACCGTTGTCATATTTTAATTCAACATCTGTTGCCTTTAATAATTGAAGCATAACAACAAAAACAAAACAAAACGAAAAAATGAGTTTACTATTTTTCATGATTTTACCCTATTCTGAGTATATAAATAAAAAATATTATCTTGATTGAACGATACAGCATTTCCATTAACAGGAAATGCCGTATTATTTATATATAAATTTTGAAATAAACAATTTTATATTATTTTACTACTACTAATTTCTTCATTGCAGAATAATTGCCTGCCTGTAGTCTGTAATAATAAACTCCATTTACAAAATCATTCGCACTCAAAACCGCACGATAAGTACCTGAATTCAAATTCTCGGAAATTACTTTCGAAACAAGAATTCCTATTTCATTATAAATATTAAGTGAAACGAAACAGGATTTCGGAACGCCGAACTCAATTGAAGTTGTATTTACAAAAGGATTAGGAACATTATCATTCAAATAGTAACTATCAGACTGAGTATTTAAATCTTCAACATAGCCTTCTTCTTCGGTTTCAAAACTCCAAAAATTACTCCAGTCGCTATAACCGGTTGAATTATGTCCGCGGACACGCCAAAAATAAGAGGAGAAATAATCAAGTTTCAGAC
>JBAYGQ010000248.1:0-4884 GCA_041666585.1 Bacteroidota bacterium | reverse complement strand
CATTTCCTGAAAAATAAAATTTTGTTTCCGAAGCCGGTATTAGTCTAGATTTAGAGCTTTCATTCCATTCAAAAGACAATCCTTCTTCATTTTCACTTATTTTGTAACTCAAAACAGAATCCTTATGATATTTTCCTGAATATTTCCTGAAAACAGACGGATCCAACTTAATTGGTTTGCGGATTTTAGAATAAATTTGTTTTCCTGTTTCTACAATTTGAAAGATATCGCTTTCAATTTTTTCACGCTGAGTAAATCCAAAATTGCTTAAAATTACGATGCACAGTCCGTTATTATATTTTGAAATAATTGATCGGAATCCGTTGACTCCGCCTGTATGATACAACTTTCGTAAATAAGTATTGCCTGATTTTATATCATCGCCAAACCATCCGTAAAATGCACCGGGAGGGTAACGCTTTAACATAATTTCCTTAAACTTTTGATTCAGCAATTTATCAGAATCAAGTGCTTTTATAAATAAAAATAAATCTTCAGTTGTTGAAATCAAATCTCCTGAGGCCAATGCGGTTGTCATATCTCGGTAATCGGAATTTATCAGACCGTAAAAACTGTATTCGTAACCGTTGGCTCTGTTTCTAACAAGAGAAATCTGGTCATCAACTTGTGTATTTTTCATACCTGCCGGTTTGCAGATATTTTCTATTATAAGTTCCTGATATGACTTCCCGCTAACTTTTTCTAAAATTACTCCTAAAATAGTGTAACCAAGACTACTATATTTAAATTTTGTTCCCGGTTGAAAAAGTAAATCCTGATTCCAGAATAATTTTAAAAACTCTCTGGGAGCATATTTTTCACGTCCCTGTTTATAGAAAAAATCAGGCATAACTTCATAATGAGGCAATCCTGAAGTATGATTAAGCAGATTATGTATTGTGATTCTTCCCCCGTTTTTAGACGGATAGTCCAGTAAATAGTCGGTTATTTTTGCATTGAGTTTAATTTTTCCCTGCTGTACAAACTGCATTACAAGCAGTGCCGTAAATGGTTTCGTAAGGGAGGCAATATTAAAAACTGTTTCTTTTGTATTAGGAACAGCAAGCTCATAGTTAGCTAAACCGAAAGCTTTATGCAATAAGACAGTATCTCCTTTAGCCACGAGTACAATACCGCTGAACGGTTCAAAATCATAGTAAGATTTAAGATAATTATCAATTTTAGAAGCATTATCCTGCGAAAAAGCATTAGATAAGAACAGAAAATAAATAGCCGAAATCAATAAAAAGTATTTATACTTTTTCAGGTTCCTATTATTTTTTATCTTGATGTAAAACATAAAATCCATTAATAAAAGTTCAGAATTATATTTGTATTTTTTTTAAATTGCATTTTAAACATAATCTTTTAAATCTCAAAGGTAAAATTTGAGGAGTACACGGAACGAAAGAATTGGCTGGTATTTTTATGATTGGGCAAACTCGGTATTTTATACAAGCGTAGTTACCGTTTTTCTGGGACCGTATTTGACTACAATCGCAAAGGCTTCAGCAGGTGCAGACGGTTTTCTGCATCCGTTTGGGATTCCGATTTCGCCTGCATCCTTCTTCCCGTATATAATTTCATTCTCAGTTTTGCTCCAATTTCTTTTTCTGCCTCTTTTCGGATCACTTGCAGATTTCACTCAAAAGAAAAAACTATTATTAGGAGTATTTGCATATATCGGTGCTTTATCTACAATGGGTTTGTACTTTGTAGAAAGTTCAAATTACTATCTTGGCGGTATTCTGTTTATAATTGCTAATTTCAGTTTCGGAATTTCTTCTGTAATGTACAATGCATATCTTAATGAAATAGCAGAGCCATCCAGACGTGATGCGGTCTCTTCAATCGGTTGGGCATTCGGTTACCTTGGAGGAGGAGTCCTTCTTGCAATTAATCTTGTAATTGTAATGAATGCTTCTGCTTTGAATATCAGCACTGCTTTTGCAATTCGAATTTGCCTGTTATCCGCCGGCACCTGGTGGGCTTTATTTACAATTGTTCCTATGCTGTTACTAAGAAGCCACACTAAAAAACGGATTTTGCCAAAAGGAGAAAATTTAATAAAAATCGGATTTAAAGAACTATTCAAAACTATAAAAAACGCCCGCAACTATCCGAAAACAGTTATTTTTCTTATTGCATTTCTGCTTTATAATGACGGTGTGCAATCAGTCATTGCTCTCGCCGCAGTCTTCGGTCAGGAAGAGCTGAAGATGGATATTTCGACTCTCACAATAATTATCCTGATGGTTCAGTTCGTTGCATTTGGAGGTTCATTATTATTTCAATTTATCTCAAAACAAACTGGTACAAAAAATGCAATCTTAATTTCTATACTAATCTGGATTGGAGCCATAATTTATGCTTATTCTTTCCTGAGAACAGAAACCGGCTTTTTTATTCTGGCGGCAGTTATCGGTATTGTACTCGGTTCGACACAGGCACTGAGCCGTTCTTTGTATTCTCAACTGATTCCTTTCGGAAAAGAAGCAGAATACTTTAGCCTTTATGAAATAAGCGACAAAGGGACAAGCTGGCTCGGACCCTTAGTTTTCGGACTGGCTCTACAATTTACCGGTTCTTACAGATTAGCTATTTTATCACTTTTGGTTTTCTTTATCATCGGTTTTACAATGCTTTGGCAACTTAATATAGAGGATGCAATTAAAAAGATGCCTGTTCAAATTTCACCTGACATCACATAATAAAATTATGAAAGTACAAGAGCATATTGATAAAATATCGTGGTCTGTGGCAGACAAATTTCTGTATGTTATTTATGGAGTTGTTACTCTTTTCCAGATGAAAGCACTTGACCCGAATGAATACGGACTGTACGGATTGCTGATAAATTTACATACCTGGGTTTTCATTGCCGGAGATGCTTTTCTTTCGAATGTAATTCAATTCGGTATGAATAAAGAGAACAGACAAAAAGCGAATACTTACTCTCTGATTCTGATAACAGCTTTTACAATGTCCATTGCATTGATAGTATTCATTTTCAATCCGGTAATTTCATCGGTTTTCAAACTTCCCCGTTTCAGTGAAATCGCATTAGTCCTGCCGGTTTTATCATTAATATTTATTCCTCGTGTATTCTGTATAAAACTGATTTTTCGCGATTCAGATATGAAAAAATTGTTTTTTGTAAACTTTGCTTTCTTTTTTACTCTGTCTGCTATCACAGTTTTTTTGATTGCAACCCGTGGAATGCTGACTTTCAAAAGTATGGTATATATGTACCTAATAGGCTCTACGGTTAGTTCTCTGATTGCAGTTATCATAACCAGAAAAAAAATGGAATTCGGTTTTAAAGGTAATATCTCAATTAAAAGAATGCTTTCATTCGATTTACCGCTTATGTTCATTGGCGCAATCAATGCTTTACCCAAACAATTGGACATCTACATAATTCAATATTTCTTCTCAACATCTGTAGTCGGTATTTATTTTTCTGCAAAAAGTTTATTCAGATTTTTTGAAGAATCAGCAGGTGCCGCTTTGGGACTTGTCTATCCTGCGGCTGTGCGTCAGTTGGAACATAAAAATTATAAAGGTTTGAACGATTTAATGACTAAATCAGTTTCATTTTTATTTGTCAGTTTTATAATCATTGTAATTATTCTTGAATCTGGAGTCAGTAATTTCCTTATTACCGCTTTCTTACCTGTCAAATATCATTTGGCTGTCGGACAGTTTAATCTTCTAATTTTAGCTTCAGTAGGATTACCGTTTGTGGTTCTCTCATCAATTATCAATGCCGCTGAAAAACCGCTTAAGCTTTTTGTTTTTATTCTTACTGCTTTCGTTTTTTCAGTAATTACTTTTTATCTTGTCGGAATCTCAGGGAATCAAAATTTGATACCACTCGGTCAAATTGCTTACATACTTATTCTCGGCTCGCTCTGTTTCTTATATATAAAAAGAAATTTCGGATTCAAAATATCTCAATTGTTCCGTTCAGTAAACGATACGTATAGTTACCTGAAACAGAGGTTTTCAAAATCCTGATAGACACAAATTATCGTTTCTTGTATAAATTTTAGTAAATTTGCTAAACTTATTATAAACCAAAATTATATAAAAGTGCAGGAACAAGCCTTAGAAAATAAAAAAATCATTTGCGTTGACCTCGACGGAACTTTGGTTTTAACAGATACGCTGATTGAATCTGTTATTCTTGCTCTTAAAAAGAATCCTTTAATAATTTTGATTCTCCCTTTATGGATACTAAGAGGAAAGCTTTATTTTAAAAACCGCATAGGTTCTATTGTCATTCCGAATTGCGAATCTCTTCCTTATAATTACGAACTGATTGATTATTTAAAAACTGAAAAGCAAAATAATTCAATTATTGTTCTCGTTACAGCGAGTATTCAATCCATAGCCGATGCTGTTGCAAGGCATCTTATGCTTTTCGATTTTGTTTACGGAAGTTCCGACTCAGTAAATTTAAGAGCAGAGAATAAAAAAAATAAACTGACAGAAAAATTCGGCTTTAAAAAATATATATATGCCGGTGACAGTAAAGCGGATATACCTGTATGGTTCGGAGCTTCTTCCGCTATATTAGTCAATCCTTCCAAATCAATCATTAAAGAATTAAAAAAACAAGTTCTTGTACAAAAGACTATTTATACTCCCGGAAAAAGTATTAAAAGTTTTATCAAAGAAATCAGAATTTATCAATGGATAAAAAATATTCTGATTTTTTTGCCCCTACTTCTGGCACACCAAATCACGAATCAACCTTTGCTTTTTACGGCATTTATAGCATTTTTATCTTACAGTTTTGCCGCTTCGTCAATTTATATATTGAATGATTTATTGGATTTGGAATCAGACCGGAATCATCCCCGTAAAAAAAATCGTCCT
>JBAYGQ010000247.1:0-4897 GCA_041666585.1 Bacteroidota bacterium | reverse complement strand
TTCCATTTTTGTTGTATTTGTAAGTAATTTTATTGTTGAAAAATTTGGAAGAACAAATAACCTCTATCAATTTTCCATTTGCATCAAAATGCCAAGTGCTATCATTGTTAATTGAACCATCAGTATCCAATAAAAGTTTTTTAATAATATTATTATTTTTATCATAGTAGATATTTTCTTTCTCGTATTTTGATTTTAGATCAATTTCTCCAAATTTATATTTATAATCAAAAACTTCACATTTTTTAACACTACCTAGTACTTCTTTATTCTTAGAATTATTGCAAGAATAACTACCTGATATTAAGATAATAAATAGAATGAATAATACGATTTTCATAAGTCACCTTTAAGTAGTAATAGAAATATACTGATAAATCTTAGCTTTTCAACGTTTGAGATTCTGAAAAATTCAATGATTTGTAAAATACAAAAATATTTTATATAAAAAAAAGATTTATAAATTTATCAACATTCCAATCAAATTTGTAAATTTGTAACAAATTCAAAAAACACAATGTATAAATTCAAATTAAAATATCCTGTCAGCCAGGTGGAACTCAAAAAGCCGATAATTCCGGCTTTGATGCTTCTTTCTGTTATAATTATCGGAACAGCAGGCTACTCTTATCTTTGGAAAGAACAGAATGCCACTTTCATTGACTCCCTGTACATGACGATTATCACAATTACTACTGTCGGCTTTTCTGAAATACACACCTTAGATAATACCGGCAGAATTTTTACTATAATAATCGCAATACTCGGTATCGGTTCACTATTCTACGTTCTCAGCGTATTTATGGAAAACCTTGTTATGCTGCAATTGAACAATTACAGAGGAAAGAAAAAAATGCTACAAAAAATCGAACATCTGAAAAACCACATCATTGTCGTAGGCTACGGCAGAGTCGGTAAATTAGCTTCCAAAGAGCTTGCCGACAGTAAAGAAGAATTCATCGTAATTGAAAAAACGTTTGACAAAAAAAATGTTCAACCTCCCGAAAATTATCTGACAATTTCAGGAGATGCTACCGAAGATGAAATTCTGATTCAAGCCGGGATTATGCGTGCTAAAGGTATTATCGTTACAAGTGCCAATCCTGCAACTACACTTTTCGTTGTTCTCAGTTCAAAAGTTCTGAATCCGAACCTGTTTATAGTAGCTCGTTCCGAAGAAGAATCCGACGTCGAAAAACTTATGCGTGCAGGTGCAAACAGAGTGGTCAATCCATACTCTATCGGTGGACAGCGCCTTGCCCAACTTATGATTAATACTAATATCATTGACTTCTTCAATACTAATCTCGGCTCAGGTGAAAACAACCTGAAAATAGAAAACATCAGTATCCCTGCTATCAGCAAACTCAATAACAAAACATTAAAAGAAATATCATTCCGAGAAAAAATCGGAGTCTCTGTACTTGCCGTTATTCGTGACGGACAACCGAACCTGAATCCGGGCGGGGAATTCAAACTTGAAGAAAATGATACTCTCGTCCTTATAGGTACAAAAGTTCAGTTAAAAAAACTTGGAGCTTTTCTGTTTCAATAAGAGATTTTGTCAACTCTCCGAAAAATTCTAAATGAAAATTAGCACAAAGTTTCATAAGTTTGTGTTAGACCAAATCGCATTAACAAAATTATTTATTAATCGTAATTAATGGCATTCATTAATAAAATATTATTTTTTCTGTTTTTAGTGATGCTTTCCCTTTCTTCCTGCGAAGAAGGAAAAGTAATACCCAAAAAAGTTCAGGATACTCTTAACATGAGCGATATGCCTGACCAAATCGGCTGGAATACACAAGTTAATTTTGTGGATTCCTCCTTCACTAAAGCTATTCTGAAAGCAAAAAGAGCACGCATCTATCAAAAAAGAAATGAAACTCTGCTTGACGGCGGCTTATATGTAGAATTCCTGTCAAAAACCACCGGTCGCAGAATCAGTCATCTTACTGCAGACAGCGCAAGAATTGACGACCTGACAAAAAATATGCTTGCCGCCGGACACGTAATTGTTATTTCCGACAGCAACCAAACAAAACTCGAAACTTCCCTTCTCCATTGGAATAACAAAACTCAATTATTCTATTCAACCGAATTTGTAAAAATCACAAGTCCAAAAGAAAGAATTCAGGGTTACGGTTTCGAATCCGACCAAAACCTGAGCAACTATAAAGTTTTTAAAGTAAGCGGAGAACAGAGATGAAAAATTTCCTGATTGCAGGTAACTGGAAAATGAACACTACAACCGGAACCGCAACAGAACTCGTCAAATCACTAATAACCGGAATAGATAAGGATGTTCCAGAAGTCAGGATTCTTGTCTGCCCCCCGTTTACTAATATCAGTAGCGTTGCTCAGGCGCTGAGTGATTCTCCAATCGCTGTAGGTGCTCAAAACTGCCATTTCGAATATAAAGGTGCTTTTACAGGTGAAATTTCTATTCCAATGCTAATTGACCTCGGATGCTCGTATATTATTATCGGACACTCCGAGCGAAGAACTTATTTCCATGAAACAAATGATTTAATAAATAAAAAAGCTATCGCAATACTGACTGCAGGTTTAAAGCCGATTATCTGCATCGGTGAAACATTAGACGAAAGAACAGCAGAACATACTTTTATGGTTCTCGAAAAACAGCTTTCTGTCTGTCTGCAAAATATAGAAGAATCTCAAATTGAAAATATCGTAATTGCTTATGAACCTGTCTGGGCTATCGGAACAGGTATTTCGGCAACTTCGGAACAAGTTGCCGAAGCACATACTTTTATTCGTGAGCAACTAATTAATAAACTCGGTAAAAAAGCAGAATCAATACTAATTCTATACGGCGGTAGTCTTACTGCGGAAAATGCAAAAGAAATTCTTAAAATTAAAAACGTGAACGGCGGATTAATTGGCGGTGCATCCCTTAAAGCAGAATCATTTTTGTCAATTATATCTTCAGCACAATCATTAGTTTAATTACTTATAATTGAAATAAATTTAAATAGAATGAAATTTAACTCCCCAAATATGATTACTATACTGCGCGTAATAATCTCGCCTGTATTCTATTTGCTCTTTACTTCCGGTAACGCTTTATCTATTCGTATTGCATTCTGGCTTTTCTTACTTGGTGCATTTACCGATTATTTGGACGGATGGTTCGCAAGACATTATGAAGAAACAACAAACTGGGGTGTTTTTTTTGACCCGCTGGCAGACAAAATTCTGACTACTGCCGCTTTCCTTGCTTTTGCTCATCTTGGAGTTGTCCAATGGTGGATGGTAATTGTGATTTTTGTCCGCGATATCGGAACTACTCTTCTGAGAATTCAAGCCGACAGCAGAAAATCTATTTTAGCTACTTCAAAATCAGCTAAATGGAAAACATTTTTTCAATTGCTTTTTATTATCTACATTCTCACTTTATTTTTCTTAAAATCTTCGGATGTTTCCTTAGTTTCAACCGTTTCACTCAACAACCTTATCTATTCGAATTTTACTTTTTATATTATGCTGGGACTTACACTATTTACAATCTGGACTGCAATAGAATACGTTTACCAAAATAAAAGTCTGTTCAAACCCTTCAAAAATACAAGCAATGCAGACCAACAGCTATAACATATCCGTAAATCAGGTTCTTTTAAATTTTACTTCAAAATATTTCAGCATTGCTATTGTTCTTAGTTTAGATTCTGTTTATTATACTTTGGAATGGAATATCGTCTCAATACTTGTTTTCGCTTTTTTTTCACTCAATAACTACAAATTCGATACCCCCGCTTTTAATAAATTCGGTCAACTTTATCTTTTCATAAAAGATTTGACATCTGCTTTACTAACCCTGTTAATTATCCATTTGTTTTATCTTGCTCTTCTGCTGTTACCTTTGATTAAAATGTACATATTCAAATAACAAAAAAGGACGGTTAACGCCGTCCCTTTATCATTATCAGTAAAATCAAGTGTTGTAACTGTTAATTCTCGTCGGTACTCTTTTGTTTCGGGTGAAAATTCTGACGTACCATATCGGTCGAAGAGTACCTTCTTCCGCCGATAAATCTGTTATTATAATATGTGCTTTCTAAAGAGGAAACCGTAACACCGTATCTGGAACTTGCATGAGCAAACAAATCATCTCCCAGATAAATCCCTACATGCGATGCAAATTTCCTTGAATAAGTATGGAAAAATACCAAATCTCCGAATTGCAACTCGCCCCGGTTTTGAATTCTCATACCGACATTAAACTGCTCTCTCGCAGTACGGGGTAACGAAAGGTCAACAGATTCACGGAAAATACTCTGAGTAAAAGCGGAACAATCAGTTGAAATTCTTGAACGTGCTCCGAATCTGTAAGGAGTTCCCAGCCATTCCATTATAGAGGACATTACCTGTTTTTTGTTAAGTCCGCCGGCTGTGTATTCGTCTGTTATACCATCATCAACATAATTCAGCCAAAGAATTTTAAATGATTCCTGGTCAACTTCAACGTCGTCTTCTGCTTCAAGTTCTGCAATGTTTTCGCCTTCTTCACCTACAACACCCAAATCAGTATAATGAGCGTTTGAAGGTACAAAATCCATTTCGTTTACATTCGGTTCCAAACCGGCTAATTCACTTACAATCTCGGAATTATTGCGGATAATTTCGATTGCCTGCCCTCTGGTAACACCGGGATTGTAACTTCTTCTGCTTTTTCTATGTTTATTTTTTTTGTGTTTGGACTTGGATTTGGATTTTGAGATAGATGTATATTTTTTGGAACCTGCAAAGGAATCAAATGTATTAAAGATAATAAATGACGGGATTAACATTATAAGTACTATCCTTATAATTATGTATTGTTTTTGTAAAACCATCCTCACCTCCGAATTATCTTATTGAATTAATTGCATTA
>JBAYGQ010000246.1:0-4900 GCA_041666585.1 Bacteroidota bacterium | reverse complement strand
TTGCAAGTAGTGAAAGCAGAATGTGGGAAGATATAAAGTGGAGAGAGCTGGTTGAAAAAATTCAGTCAAAATATCCTGTTGTTCTTTCCGCTCAAACAATTCAATTAAACAGAGTGCTTCCGATTGCGTCAGGTTTCGCGAATGTAAAGATTTTTGAATCCCGCACTATAATTGATATGTTTGCACTGACTGAAAAGGCAATGTTATTAATTACTCCGGATACTTCGGTAGTGCATATTGCGGCAGCTTATAATGTTCCGACATTGGGATTATATAATTATTTTCAGGAAACAAACAGCAAGTTCCGCCCCGTCTCAGCAAAATCAATGATGTTGACAACACAGGAAGGCGGAGGCAATCTTAAAAATCTGAGTGTGGAGGAAGTTTTTTCTGCATTCGAAAAATTAATTACTGAACTTAACTAAGGAAAAAATGGATTCAATAATTTGGTTATGGGATAAATTCTGGTACTTGTGGAATACTATAATAATGCCTTATGCAATACCGTACTTTGGGATTCAGTTCCTGCTTCAGTTTCTCGCATTAGCGAAAATGAAAAAAGTACCTTCGACAAAATATCTGAATAAACCGGTCTGGTCGGGCATAATTTTATTTGCAGGATTACCGGGAGCTTTGTCATTTCTTCTAATCAGACCTTATCCAAAGAAACAATCTGAAGATGTTGTAATTGTAGAAGAAGGATTTCGGATAAGCCGGAATGACAGAGCCACTATTGAATAATTTGGATTAAACTAAGTATAAAAATATCAGATTAGTTTAAAGATTTCGGATATATATTTTAATGATAAGAACAATATACTTATTCCGAGAATCCATTTTATTACTCTTGCGGGAATAAACTTCTGGCTTCTGGCACCAAGGTACATTCCGCATACACCGCCGGCACCGAAGAGCAATCCGAGAAGCCAGTCCGGTCTTGCGTTTACACCCGGGTATGTATAGTCCAAAAAATAATAGAATGCAACACTGGCTATCGAAGTTACAAAAGTGGCCATCAAAGTAGCACCGGCAACAGTATAAACAGGCAATCCGAAAAGAGCTATAAATATCGGTGCCATTATTGCACCACCACCGATACCATAAGCACCTGCTACTATCCCGACAAAACAACTTATAATGAAAATTTTAATTGTCGGTACTGAATAAGATTCACCGTAGAATTCATAAGTCATTTGCTTTAAATTAAATTTTTTTACAAAAACTTTTGGAAATTCTTTTTCGGCAGAAGGGGATAATACCGGATTAAAATTTCTGATTAATTGATGAAATATTTTTTCCGGGTCATCTTGGTCGGTATGTTTTTTTTTGAATAAATCATTAAAAATACGGATACAGATATAGAGCAGGACAAATCCCGCAAATATTTTAAATGATGTGGGATCGGGTAAATACTTAACTCTCAGAAATGCACCGATAAAAACACCCGGTAAGGTACCTATTACTACGAGCCACGTTAGTGACCAAACCATCCGTCCTTCGTGTATATAACGGAGAACACCGCTGGGAATTGAAATTATATTATAGACCTGATTTGTAGCACTTACCGCTGGACCGGTAAATCCGAGAACACTCATTTGGAAAGGAAGTAAAATGAAAGCTCCGCTTATTCCCGCCATAGAAGTAAAAAAAGAAATTATAAATGCCACCAAAGGCGGTATCCATATAGGTACGGTTATTCCTGCTACTTCAAAAAACATAAAACGATACCCATAATATTAAAAAGAATTTCTTAAAAATATTGTCATTTAGAGTGTCAGCGAGAAATCAAACCTTATAGCTCTTATATTAAGACTTTAAAGGATAGATTCTTCACTGCGTTTCGAATGACATTATATTTGAAAATTAAGGCAAAACCTCAGGTGCCTGAACAGGCTTTATCATGCCGAGTTTGTCACAAGCCAGAGGTATTATCCTTTCAGCAGACTGAAGTTGATTCACTTTCGATTTTAATACTTCATTTATATTAACTTTTAGTTCTTTTTGTTTTTTAAGACTCTGTAATTCTTCGAGAAGTTTATCAACTGCCAGAACGTTGCTTACATAGATGATTGTGGCAAATGCAGTAATAATAACAATACCGAAAATTTTCCAACGGTTCAGCCGGGATTCAGTTTGTACTTCGGATTTTGCATCGTCCTCAACTACAGTTTTACTTTTATTATCAGTCATTACAAAATAATAAAAAGTTAATGAAATTAATAAGTTCCAATTTAAAAAAAATAAATGAAAAAACAACAGCATCACCTAATTGATAAGAAAAATTAAGAAAGGAATATTTAAGTATTTTAAGATTTCTTATTTTAATTATTGTTATTTCCAATTCATTTTAATAAATTGAATTATCTTTTCAATAAATTAAAGAATACAAAATGAAAACAATTTTTTCTAAAGTTATTTTTACGGCAATAATTCTGTTTTTTGCCGTATCTTCTGCACTCCAATCCCAGACCGCCTCGCTCCAGTGGCTGAAATCACAGGGAGGCTCTGACGAAGATTTTACTAATTGCATTATTGAAACAAGCGATAACAATTATGTTATTGCAGGAACCTCATCGTCGGTTGACGGCGATTTGGTCGGTATAACCGCATACGGAGGTCGTGATGCATGGCTTCTGAAAGTTGATAAAAACAACGGAAATATCCTCTGGCAAAACCGATTCGGAGGAGCGGGATTAGACCAGATTACCTGCGTTGTTCAAACAACCGACGGTGGCTATATAGCAATTGGAACTACAGCTTCCACATCATTGCCAAATTTTCACGGTTCAGGATCTTACGATTACTATGTAGTAAAAACAGATAATGCCGGAAATCTTGAATGGCAAAAATGTTACGGCGGCTCCCTTGAAGACTGGGGAGGTGTTATTATTCAGGCATCCGACGGAAATTATGTAATTGCAGGAAGATCTAAATCATCTGACGGAGACATAGCTTTCGGACATCAGGGTTCTGTTACAACATTCGATATTTGGGTAGCCAAAATTGAATCAGGCGGCTCGCATAACGTGATTTGGCAACGCTCTTGCGGCGGTACCGGTAACGACACATTCTGCTCTTCACTCAATGAGACTTCAGGCGGAGGATATATTTTTTCAGGTTTGTCCGAATCTAACGACGGTGATGTAACAGGAATGCAGCACGGAAGCGGTGATAATTTTATTTGTAAATTAACTTCTGCCGGAAGTCTCTCTTGGGCTAAACTCTTTGGAAGCACGGGCAGTGAAGGTGCAAGAACTGTTTTTGAAACCGCTGACGGAAATTATATTTTTACCGGCACTATCGCTTCTGCTGACGGGGACGTTACTCTACTACCTTTACCCAATCCTTCTTATCACGGTCTCTCAGATTACTGGGTTGTTAAAATAAACTCGGGAGGAACTCATAATATTTTGTGGCAAAAGTGCCTCGGTGGTTCACAGAATGATTTCCCTCTCTCGCTAACAGCATTTATACCGAACGGTAATAGTTATGTAGTCTGCGGCAGGAGCAACTCTACTAACGGAAATGTGAACGATAATCACGCAGGAAGCTATGACTGTTGGATGGTTAAGGTTGATTCTTTAAATGTTTACTGGACAAAAAGCGTCGGGGGAACTCTTTACGACGGTGCTAACTGGATTACCCGAACTTTTGACGGCGGTTTTGCTTTTTCAGCCGAAGGATTTTCCGACGACGGTGATATAATAGGATTTCATCCTCCCACAACACAAGAAGATTCTTATATTTTCAAGTTGGATGAAGTAGCGGGAAATACCATTACAACAGGCTCTGTCCCTGTTTCTTTATGCATTAATTCAAGTTTCGGTGTTCCCTATATATCAAACGGATTGTTCTTTCCAGGTAATATTTTTACTGTTCAACTTTCTGACAGAAACGGTGATTTTTCCAATCCTGTTCTTATCGGTCAATTGATGTCAACAACTTCGGGTACAATAACGGTTACTATCCCTGCCAACACATTAAGCGGAGCAGGTTACAAGGTTCGCGTAATCGGCTCATCACCTACTACCATAGGCTCTGACAACGGACTTGCAATATTGATAAATCCTTTGCCTCTTCCTCAGATAAACGGAAAAAATTCTGTATGCAACAAATCATCAAATGTATATACGGCTGTCTCTGCTCCGGGACATTCTTACAGTTGGAAAGCCACAGGAGGTTTCCCCAATGGAGCAAGCAACGCACAGTCAGTCGAAATTTTTTGGTTAACTTCAGCTCCCACAGGGACTGTTACTTTAACGGAAACAAATGATATTTCAGGTTGTAAAGATTCGACCGATTTAGTGGTCAATATTTCGCCAAATCCCACACCTGCTATAAATGGTCCTACGGTTGTTTGCAGGAATAATATTCAAACTTATACTACTCCTTTTTTGACAGGACATTCGTATCAATGGCGGGCGGCAAACGGGCAGTTTATCGGATGGAGTAATATTCCGTCGGTTCAAATCAACTGGAACAATACTTTCCCTAGTGCAACTCTTACTTTAGTCGAAACAAATGATACCACAGGTTGTAAAGATTCATTAGTAAAAATAATTACAGTCAATCCCTTGCCTTCACCGGTGATTTCAGGACCTTATGCAACCTGTCAGAATCGTACTGAAAGCTTTTCCACAACTTTTTCTCTCGGACACACGTATAAATGGAAAGCAGACAGCGCAAGTATTATCGGTGCTTCGAACATGTCCACTGTAGATGTTCAGTTTTATTCTTCGTATCCCAGTGCAACAGTAACGGTTATTGATTCTATCAATGCCACAGGCTGTAAGGATTCTACATTTAAAATAATATCAATACTTCCTAAACCGACTCCGGTAATTTTCGGGGCAAATCAGGTATGCAGAAACACAGTAGTTAGCTATACAACGACTGCCGT
>JBAYGQ010000245.1:0-4915 GCA_041666585.1 Bacteroidota bacterium | reverse complement strand
TAAGAGTTGAAAACACAAAATTTTAGATATAAAATAATTAATATAGGTGAAAAGATGAAAATCTATCCCAGAATAATGAGAGAATCATTTTTCATTTTAATAATACTCTTCTTTTCTTCATCACTCTTTGCACAGCAAGAGCCGCTAATTAAAATTTATCTGAATAATGATAGTACAAAGCAGTTTAAAATTGAAGATATAAAAGATATTAATTTTAATACCAATAATTCAAATTCAATTATAAAAATATTTTATAAAGATGTTGTAGAAAGTTACTTTGCAAAAAATATTGATAAAATTGAAATCATAAAAGATACCACTAATAAATTACTTCTATCAATTATCATTTCCAACAAACAAAATAATTACTTTTTATCAGAAATAAATAAAATCGAAATACAAAAGTTTGAACCACCAGTAATTGATACAGTTAAAATCGGGAATAAAGTATGGATGAAAAAAAATCTTGATGTTGTTACTTATCGTAACGGAGATACTATACCTCAGATTACAAAAAAATCAGATTGGTTAGATTGTACGACTGGTGCTTGGTGTTATTATAATAATGACTCAACAAACAATAAAATTTACGGAAAGCTTTATAACTGGTATGCAGCGAATGATCCAAGAGGTTTAGCACCTGATGGATGGCATGTTCCAAGTGAAATTGAATGGAAAGATTTATCTTATTTTTTAGGTGGAAGCGAAGTAGGTGGAAAGCTTAAAAGTACAGGGACAATAGAAAACGGTGATGGAAATTGGTATAGCCCAAATACAGGAGCATCAAATTCCAGTAGCTTTTCTGCACAACCGGGAGGGTACCGAGACGGAGTTGGGAATTTTGGTTACTTTGGAGAAAAATCTTTTTGGGTAACAAGTGGTGATTACCATAATTCACTTGCAATTTATTTCTATACAAGCTATGATAACTCTAATTTAACAAGTTCCAGACTTGTTAAAAATATTGGCTTTTCGGTTCGTTGTGTTCGTCTTCCATTTGAAACACCTATAATAGAAAATATACAACCATTAACAGCTTGTATTGGTGACGAAATAATTGTAAACGGTGCTGGGTTTGGTATTTCACAAGGTAATAGTGTTATTAACTTTAACGGAACAAATGCAACAGAATACAAAAGCTGGAATGATACTTTAATAAAAGTTAAAGTACCTTTAGAGGCAACACCCGGGAAAGTTGCATTTATTAAAGAATCGTATAGAAGTAATGAGATTGACTACATTGTTTATGGAAAGATGTCAGATATAGATGGTAATATTTATAAAACAATTAAAATTGGAAATCAGGTTTGGATGGCTGAAAACCTTAATGTGAGCCACTATTGTACTGGGGAATTAATACCTCAAATAAAAGATTCTTTATTATGGAGTAAACTTAATAATGGAGCATGGTGCTATTATAATAATGACATTGGAATAGGATCTGAGTATGGTAAACTATATAATGGTTACACAATTAATGACCAAAGGGGTTTGGCTCCAGTTGGTTGGCATATTCCAAGTAAAGCGGAATGGGACACTTTATCAAAAGTTGTAGGCGGTAATGGCACAAAATTAAAAGAATCAGGTTCAACACATTGGATAAATTCGAACGACCCAGCTACAAATTCTTTGGGTTTTTCTGCTCTTCCAGGAGGTTGGCGTGATTGCCTTAGTAACGGTGCTAGATATATGTCCTTACAAAGCTCTGGATATTGGTGGACTTGTACGTCGAACGGTCAGTATATTTATTCTATTGTAATAGAATCGTATAATAGTTATATTCAAACAAACAGTTGGAGTATATGTTATGGTTATTCTGTTCGTTGTATAAAGGATTCATCATTTTCACCACCTGTTATCGCAAATATAGTACCAAAAACAACCTTAATAGGTTCCATAATTACTATTAATGGTACAGGGTTTGGTTTAATAAAAGGAACAAGTTTTGTTTCTTTTAACCATATAAAGGCTACTGAATTTATAAATTGGAGCAAAACCCAAATAATTGTAAAGGTACCTGATGGTGTCGAAGCCGGGAAATTATCTATTACAGTTGAAGGTCAGCAAAGTAACGATGTAGATTATGATATTTTTGTTTTTGGTACTATAACTGATATTGATGGCAATATTTACAAAACAATTCCAATCGGAAACCAAACTTGGATGGCTGAAAATCTGAATGTATCACGCTATCGAAACGGAGAAACTATACCGCAAATCCAAGACCAAGAACAATGGGAAAAATCAACAAATGGGGCTTGGCGGTATTATAATGATGACCCGGCAAATGGAACTATTTACGGTAAGTTATACAATTGGTATGCTGTTAACGACCCAAGGGGTCTGGCTCCTTCAGGTTGGCATGTTCCAAGTGATAACGAATGGGAGTCATTATCAACCTTTGTAGGCGGAGGATCTGATGCAGGTGGAAAATTAAAAGAAACAGGAACAACACATTGGTTAAGTCCAAACACCGGTGCAACAAATGAATTTGGCTTTTCTGCTCTTCCTGGAGGAAGATACGCCTCGTCAGGTTATTTTAATGGTATAGGTACTTCTGCCATTTGGTGGACTTCTACACCACACAGTGCTACAGGTGCTTATGGTAGATCCTTGGGTAAAGATGGTAGTGCATTAAATAGTGGTTATACTAGTAATATAACAGGTTATTCAGTCCGCTGTATCAAGGATTAAAAAGGTCTGAAATAAAAATTCATCCGATAGTTACAATCTATCGGATGAATTGGATAAAGTATAATATTTGTGTTTAATTTTAAATTTCTAATACACCAATACAGGTTTGGTTAAACATTTGCTACCAAATTTTGTGCAGATAAAGTAAAGACCTCTGCTTATACCGGAAACGCTGATGCCCGCTTCTGTGTTGTTTGTATTAAGAGTTGAAACTAATTGTCCGTATAAATTATACAGAAATATTTGTTTCTTCTCATAAGAATAGGCAGGATATTTAATATAGACTGATTCTGTTGATTTGTTAAAATTAACACTGAATCCCGATTTTGATTTTTTACTTTCTTTTACAACTGCCACTGACGGTGTCAGATGATAACTGTAATCAACATACTGGAACTCTTTCAATGAAGAATCCGTGTTCATAACAACCATTACAACTTTGTCAAAATCTTTTCCGAAATTTAAAAGCTCATACTCCCCTTCATTGTCGGAATTAAGCGTAACATCAATTACATCAATAATTGTGCTGTCAATAGATTTCATCAGAAGCAAAGCCAGCCTGAATTTTGAACTCCGCTCACAATTAAAAACTATCTTTAAATTATACAGTGAATCATTTGAGTTCAGTTCAATATAATCCGATGAATAAGCACGTAAGGAATCGGTGTAAGAATCAGGATAAGCTGAATGTTCGTTTCTGATAAATCTTTTCGGAAAATCGTAGTGATTATAATAATAAATACCCTTTTGAAAATCTTTATCGTCAGCATAATTTGCAATTGTCCAGTTTTCAAAAATATCATCAAAAGGTATGTTGTAGCCAAGCTGTAACAGGGTACTTCTGATGCTTGCTATACCATTCAACTGGTTTTTCAGAAGAGATTTTATATAAGTATCCTTGCCGTAATGCTCATACATATAAGTCATAAACAGCATTGAGGAACTATAATTAAAATTGTAAGAAAAATATATTAGTGATGTTCTGGTATCTTTTTCGAAAAAAGGATTATTAAAAACTCCGGTTTCATTGATATTTCCGTTTAAATACGAATCGGCAAAAGTCGAATATCCTTCGTCTATCCACACATCTTCCCAATAATAAGTAGGATTATCGGGAGGTTCAGGCGAATGGTCCTGTCCCCAGCCGAGCATGTGTCCGAATTCATGAGCAAGAACCGATACCCTGTCCGGTTTAGCTAAGTTTGCAGAAAAATATATAATTTCGTGCTCTGAGCTATGGACTCCCCAAAGCCTGTTTACCATTGTATCGGGCATTTGCTGTGCAGGGTCAAAATATCCTCCCCACCAATCAGGTTTAATTGCTAAAAGAAAAACTCGCGGGTCATTATCCAAAGCATCAGGACATGAGCCATAAAGGTCTGTCAGTTTATAATAAGAAGAATCGAATTTATTCACAAAAAAATCAATATTTGACTGCGATACTTTGTTTGTGTCTTCAATATCATAAAAGAAATAGCACCTCACTCCTACTTTTTTGCATACGGCAGTAATATGTCTTTGTACGGGAAGCTGACCTTTAATCCAGTCAACATAAGTAACAGACCAGAATTTGAGTGTGTCGCCTTCCTTGACTGCTGAATGCAGTTGAATAAAATTTAAAGTTAATAAAAATATAAATACTGTAAATCTGAACCAGCGACTCATAAGTTTTTTCCTAAACATATATTATTTGGGTTAAAGCAAACCATATTTTTATCCAGTTAATACAAAATTACTAAAATTCAACCTTTGGAGACTAAATTAATTGGATGTTTTCAAGAAATCTTTAATTAATATTAAACACAGTTCGATAAAGCATTCCATTATTACAAAAGAATTTGAAATTTTCGTTTGATTTTAATAGAAAAAAATAGTAATTTTGTAGTTCATAGTTTTTATTAATAAATATTTAGTAGGATATGGCACATCATAAGTCAGCGTTGAAAAGAATTCGTCAGAGTAAGAAACGTAGAATTTATAACAGAATAAACAAAAAATCGTTAAAACTCGCATTAAAAGAAGTAACAACCGCAGGTACATTCGACGACGCAGTAACAAAACTGAAAGCGGCTTTCCGTCAATTGGATAAAATTGCCGCAAAAGGCATTATCCATAAAAATACAGCCGCAAACAGAAAATCCGCTCTTGCTAAACATGTTAAGAATTTACAGACTCAGCAAAACTAAAAAAGAACATTTAACTTTTTTATAAAGAAAAAGAG
>JBAYGQ010000244.1:0-4921 GCA_041666585.1 Bacteroidota bacterium | reverse complement strand
CAAGGACAAAACAAATCCGAAGATGAAAGGCTACTTGAAATAATACCGCCTTCAACGAATATTATTTCGGATTACGGTTTTTTCGGTAATTATAACATGAATATACATAGTGTCGAATTCGAGAAACTACCGGGAATTGTTAACTGCTGTCCTCAATTTTCAGATGGAAGCGGTTCGGGTTTTGGTTTAAACCGTGCAGGATTCGGTCTTGGGATATTTGCCGAAATACCATTCTCAGGTAAATATGTTTTTGTTCCGAGATTGAGTTATGAATCCAATAACGGCAGACTAAATAATATTGAATCGAAAATACTCGGTATAAACGGAAAGCTTTACAACGGCAAAATTGAGCATAGCATTGACCTTTCCTTTTCTACATTTGCTTTGGATTTACTGTTCGGGATTAGTCCGATTGACAAACTGTATTTTTATCTGGGTCCCAAATTCGATTATCATATAAAAATGCACTTCGAGCAAAAAGAAACTTTAGTTGAACCTGCTGATGTCGGTTCGTTTGAGAATAACAGCAGGACAAGAAATGTTTTCAGCGGAGAAACTCCGAACGGCAACAGCTTTATTCCTTCAGTTATGATGGGTGCCGCCTATGATTTACCGCTGAACCGAAAAGGAAATATCGCACTTTCTCCTTTTGCTTTTTTCTCGTACGGTGCCGGAGATTTAATTGATAATTATGTCTGGACTATTAATACCGTACGTATCGGAGCGGCTCTTAAATTTAAGGTTTCGGACAACGAACCTGATACGGTTTACCATACTTTTGTGTCAATGAATACAGTTGCACTTGACGAGAATGGCAAAGAAGTACCTCTAACAGAAGTATTCCTTGTAAAAAACAATGCCTGTGGCATCACCAGCAATAGTTCCCTTAATATTCAAGCTATTCGTTTTAAGCCTGATATTAAGACTTTGGGAGCTATCAAACAAACTGAAATAATTATCAGCAGAAATAATCAGGAATACCGCAGATTCAGCGAAAACGGAAAATTCAACGAGAATATTGACTGGAACCTGCTTCCGGATACATCGGATTTGTTTGCAAAGTTACAACCGCTTAATTACAGTATGAAAGTTACATCCGAAGACGGTCAGGTATTCAACACAAATGGAGAGCAAATTAATTTCTCTTCGACACAGAATGAATTGAGTACAAAAATCAATCACATATTAACCGACAAAATCGGTAACGACGCAAAGCAAGATACAATCAGG
The DNA here is from genome assembly GCA_041666585.1 of Bacteroidota bacterium. Lineage (GTDB taxonomy): Bacteria > Bacteroidota > Ignavibacteria > Kapaibacteriales > UBA2268 > JBAYGQ01. The sequence goes on along the minus strand of JBAYGQ010000244.1, from coordinate 3,691 downwards.
CTTTACGAAACTATTTCAACTAATATGAGACCTTTGCTGAATTACGTTTTCTTTGAAAAAAATTCTTCCATAATTCCTAAACGATATGAAAAGATAAGTAAAGAAGAAACCGAAAGTTTCAGAATTGAGAATTTACGGGACTTTTCTACACTTGATACATATTATAAAATTCTTAATATTATCGGCAGAAGAATGAGAGAAAATGATACTGCATCAATTCTGCTTACTGGATGCAATTCCGATGCAGGTGTGGAAGAAGGGAATTTCGGATTATCCGTACAAAGAGCCGAATCCGTGCGAAGATACCTGACAAATGTCTGGGGAATCTCGTCTAAAAGAATAAAAGTAAAAGGGAAAAATCTGCCGCTTACCCCATCTAAAACAAACGAAAGAGAATTTTTTGATTACGTACGTGACGAAAACCGCCGAGTTGAAATATCTTCGGATAATCTTGATATAATACAGCCTGTCGTTACTTTCGATACACTTCGTTCAATAGAGCCTGCCGGATTGAGCATTCAGCCTGAGATTCAGAGCAATGTCAACTTAAAGGAATGGAGTCTGGCTGCTAATCTCGGAAAGAAAGTTCTTATTGATACAAGCTCATCTGGCAAGGAATTGCCGACGGTTAAGTTCGATATAGAAAAAAATAAAAGCTTGTTCAGAGCAGGAAACGACAGGATTAACCTGCATTTTGATGCCGTTACCGAAAACGGTATGCACTGCAAATCGGAAGGCTCCTGTCCGTATAAAATTCAAACGACGGATTCGACTCTCGACAGATACAGCCTGATTTTATTCGATTATAATAGCTACAATTTATCAGACGCGAACAATTCAATTGCAGGATATATCAATTCACGCATTGATAAAGATGCAAACGGAAAAACAGAGGGAACGGTTGAAATAACAGGCTTTTCGGACAAAATAGGTGCCGAAAGCCATAATCTGGAATTATCACAGAAAAGAGCGGAAGCACTGTCGAAATTATTGAAACTCGAAGGAAACGTGAAAACTGAAGGTCTGGGGGAAAGCAACAATTTATATCCTCTCGATTTTCCCGAAGGAAGATTTTACAGCAGAACAGTAACAGTGATTGTCAAGAATCCTGTAAAAACAAAAAGGTGAGACTATGAGAAAAAATATAATACCAATATTTGCAATACTTGTTTTAACGGTACTGATAAGTAGAGAAGCTTTGCAGGCACAGCAGTACAACAGCAAGGGCAAAGAGTTCTGGTTAGGTTTTATGGAGAACACTCCGGATGCGTTAAGACCTGATTATTTATCGGTTTTCATAAGTGCTAATACAGCAACAACAGGTATAGTGGAAGTTCCCGGTATGAGATGGAGCCAGAATTTCAATGTTCAGGCAAATAAGACCGTAGAAGTAAGGATACCTACAAATACCGCCATGGTAACAAGCCACGAAATCAGTGACCCAAGGGGCGTACGTGTAACTGCAAATGATCCGGTTACAGTTTATGCTTTGAATTATTTGCCGCAATCATCAGACGCAACGATTGTTTTACCTTTGCAAACCATAGGAAAAGATTATACCGTTCAAGCCGCAAGCCAGAATTTTACTTCAAATATACTAATTGTTTCAAATAAAGCTAATACACGAATACAGATAATACCCTCGCGAACAACATCAACCGGCAGAACTGCAGGAAGAGCTTTTCAGATAAATCTGAACAGAGGCGAAGTTTATCAGTTAGCTTCGAGGGACGGTGAAGATTTAACCGGTACCAGGATTAAGGAAATAAGCGGAACGAACACTATTTCTGTTTTTGGCGGGGCATTATGTACCAGAATAGGTAATTGTGCTTGTTGCTGTAATCATCTTTTCGAGCAGATGTTTCCTATTATCCCCGACAGAATGAAAGAGTATGTTACTGTTCCTTACAAAACAAGAAGAGGCGACATAGTAAGAGTGCTTGCAATTTTCGATACAACAGTTGTTTCCATAAACAACAAATACTGGCGAACACTTTATGCGAATCAGTATTATGACACACTGCTTACAATACCTTCGTATATAAAATCGAATAAAACAATTTCGGTTGCCCAGAACAGCCGCTCCAGAGAGTGCGACGGAATAATGTCTTCAGATCCGTTTATGATTGTGCTTAGTTCTTTGGAAATGTCTTTAGATGTAATCACTTTTAACGCATTTGAAACAAATATAATAGATAATTATTTTGTGAATATTATTTCTCCTTCTTCGAATCTGGATTCCATTATGCTTGACGGTGTCTCTATAAAACGTTTTTTTTCGACAGTTACTATGAATCCTCAATACTCTTATGCTCAGGTCGGCATAACACCGGGAGACCACACTCTTTCGGGTCCGCTTGGAGTGATAGCTTATGTTTACGGATATGGTGAGCGGGAATCTTATGGATATTCAGCAGGAGTTAATATTATCAGCGATTTTGTTGATACCAAATGCCCGACAGAAAAATTTAAGAACGGCGATACATTAAGCTTTCCTCTTGAACTCGGCAGAACGAATGCAATTCTTACGGTAGGAACACATGAATACGTTGCAAAGCTCACTATGAACGGAAACGTATTGTTCCCGATAATGGACTCAACGCTTACTTATGATTCTGTCGGCACTCTTACTATTAAAAGGAAAGCTCAGGATATACAGCTTCCCGCAGTACTGACAGAAATAAAATTCCTTACAATGCTCGGCGACAGCGAATGTACCGATTTGCATCTTGAAACATTAACCTGGGACGGTTATGAGTTTGCACTTAATAAAACTTGCAGAGTCTGCGTTAAACTATGCGAGGAAGGCGGCAAGAGGCTTATACTGTCCACTCCCGAATCTTATCTGACTACACTAAATCCGAATCCTGTTTTAAGTCATGCAAAAATAAAATACGGTTTAATTGAGGACGGAATTACAAAAATTTATGTAATTGATGTTTATGGTAAGCAGGTTAAGAATTTTATAAATGAATTTAAAAAGACCGGTGAATACTCCGAAACATTAGACCTGTCAGCGCTTGCCGACGGTATCTATTTTCTTGTGATGCAGACACCGTCTAAAACTATTGTAAAGAAATTTGCAGTTACAAGGTGATAGATTCAAAGTATTATTAATGTAAATTTTTTGTTAAAAACATTTTCTAATCAATTTCGTTTCAGACACAAAAATAATGTTGAAATAATTTCCTTATATAGATGAATTTAAAAATTGAAAAACTGAACAGACTGCGTAAAGAGCGCAATGCCGTTATTCTGGCTCATTATTATCAGGATGGGATGATACAGGATGCGGCGGATTTCCTTGGCGACTCGCTTGCCCTTGCACAGGCGGCTAAAAATACAACAGCCGATGTGATTCTTTTTTGCGGTGTGCATTTTATGGCGGAAACCGCTAAAATCCTTAATCCGACGAAAACCGTAATTCTGCCGGATTTAAAAGCGGGGTGTTCCCTTGCTGACAGCGCCCCGGCAGGGAGTTTTGCCGAATGGAAAAAAGAGTATCCCGATCATGTTTTTATATCATATATCAATTGCACTCTTCAGGTGAAGGCTATGTCGGATATTATTGTAACATCGTCGAATGCGGAAAAAATCATCAATTCAATTCCTATTGACAAGAAAATATGTTTTGCACCCGATAAATATCTCGGTAAATACTTAATTAAAAAAACCGGCAGAGATATGGTTT
>JBAYGQ010000243.1:0-4945 GCA_041666585.1 Bacteroidota bacterium | reverse complement strand
TTTGGCTACCCCTGAAAGGGGGCTTTCAGCCCTCTGCATTTTACCCTGTGCCCGCTGAGAGATTTGAACTCCCGACCACTCCCATGTAAAGGGAATGCTCTACCACTGAGCTAAGCGGGCAAATCTTTCAATTGAACGAAATGCTCTATGCATACCAACATTACACCTTGGTGATAGCTGTTGGATAGCATTTGAGCTCCTCGTCTCCTCAGAGATCTATTTTAGCAAATACACGTCCTGAACGACAATGGTAAAGTATTAGTGCGCAAAAATGAATCGTTTATTGACGTATCTAATTAGAATAGTTTATATAGGATAATATATATTGTAGTATACAATAAATTTATATTTGCAAATTATTATATGGAATTAAAAATTAAAAAGAAAAAAAATAGCCGAATCAAAAAACAAAAAACAATCGCGCTTCTATATCATTATGTTCCAAAGGATATAACAGATTCTTACTTTAGCTCCGAGCACGCCCTGGTAGATAATCAAACAGACGAAATCGTTGATTATATGAAGGACCTTTTTCATAGAAGGGGATACAAAGTTCAAATCATTACTGTAAAACCGGATGACCTTTCAGAACTGAAAAAATTAAAAGCTGATTTTGTTTTTAACCTTGTTGATAGCAAAAAAATGGAAGTAGAAATAGCCAAAATTTTAGGCAGACTTCATATTCCATATTCAGGTTCATCATTTAAAGCAATTCAAATTTCAAATAATAAATTAAAAACAAAACGACTATTTGAAAAAAACGCATTACCAACACCAAAATACTCTGTCATACATCTTAAAGACCGTATTGGTAGAAAATTATTACCCGGAAAATTTCCAATTATTGTAAAACCTGCATTTGAACACTGCAGCATAGGTATTACCAATAAATCCATTGCCACAACATACGAACAGTTTAAAAAAATTATTCAACGAATGAGACTCGCTCATAAACAAGCGCTCCTTGCTGAGGAATTTATTGCGGGCAAAGAGCTTCAAGTAACAGTGCTGGAAACTCCCACAAAAACATATGCACTTCCCATTGCAGAAATTGCATTTAAAGGTAAAGTAAAAAATAAATGGAATATTTATGGATTTGATGAAAAATGGACAAAAAATATGGCAATCTACAGCAGTTGCCACTTTATAGCGCCTCCAAAACAACTCAAATCAGAAATAGATAGTGGTATACGAAAAGATTCCATACGTGCATTTTACGCTTTAGGGTTACGGGATTATGCACGTTTTGATTTACGTTTTAATATAAAAAACAATATGTGGTATTTTTTGGAAGCAAACGCAAACGCCGGATTTGATCCAAACCCACGTGATGCCATGACGGCAAGTATAAAGGCTCATGGTATGACGCTTGACGACTTTGTGGTTCAGATAGTTCATAACTCTCTTCATTAATGTATACTACATTACAGATATGAAATGTCTTCTTACATATGGAACACTTTCTGGTTCGACAATGACTGCAACAGAACTAGTAGGCGCACGTTTAAAAGCGTCCGGAAATCAAGTAACCATTTTGTCTATTGATCAAGCCACAAAAGACATCCTTGCATCACATGAGATTCTCGTCGTAGCATCACCAAGCTGGGAGGATCAAGGATTGGATGGACAACCACTTCCTGAGGTAAGGCAGTTTATTACTTCACTATCACCTGCTGATCTTTTTGGGAAAAAAATCGCTTTACTCGGTCTTGGAGATACTGCGTATCCACATTTTTGTGGGGCGATTGACGTAATGGAAGCTTTATTTAAAAAAATAAATGTATCACCCATTATTGAATCACTTCGTATAGATAAATATTATTCCTTGCCAGACAACGAACATATATTACATGCATGGGCAGATAAACTCGCGGCACTTCTTGTCTAACCAAAAAACAACTCGTCCGGGAAATTTTAGTGACTTTACTACTTACATCTATTTCAAATTCTAATAACTGAAGGCTGCTGCGACTACATCGTTGTAAGTACTTCCTCGCACAAACGGTCCATGAATAATAACGTTAGTCTTGGTAGTGGTTTGCTGAGCACGATAATATCCTCTTCTCCAGATATGTACTCCATCGACATAGCCAGATTGTGTAAGTAGGGTTGGAACACCAGTAAGATTCAAAACGCTGCTAAAATCTGACTGACCGGCATTTCGCCGCCAAATTTGAATTTCTCCAGTAAGAGTATTAGCGTGAACTAATTTCATTACAAAATCCGTCCACTGACCTTTTTTTACAGAGTTATCTGAAAGCTGAGTTTCGGTCCAACTTAAATACGCTCCTTGCAGATCACCACCTGCATTGGCCAAATAAATGGTGTCCCTAATATTGAGAGAAACACTAGGAAGTGAACCTGAAGCGGGTGGATGAAGCTGAAGGAACTCTCCCCAAACAGAATTAGAATTTGGATCTAATTCGTTGGGCGGTGACCAATCAGTGGGGATATAAAGGCTAATCCCATAATAAACTGTGCCACTCGCACTCGTTTCACTAACATCGGACCCAGCTGGATTATGGAGGATATATACTTCGGCACGTTCACCTGAATTGGTGCTACCTGCAAAGTCACCATTTTGAATTTCAAATCTTCCACTATAAAGTCCCCCTCGAGTAGGATAAACTATCCGACGGATACGACTCGTGGTGGCAGTACCTGTCGGTCCACTAGCCATTCCTCCTGTATCACCTTTGGTAGTTAAGCCATAAAGATTACGATTAAATTGATGATTGACAGAAATTCCACTAGGAAGAACCTCTGGTGTAACCATAGCTGTGCAGTAATCTATAGCAAATGCATGAATTTGAGCAGATGAATCTGTCGAAAATAATCCATAACAGCGATTATCCACAATCTGCGAGTCACTAACAGTCTGAACTGATCCAACAATTTGTCCTCGATAACGCAAAGTAACACTCGTTCCCGAAACAGAGACCTCGATATACTCCCCAGCCAGATATTTATCAGTTTCGGCAGTAACCATTTGCACTTTGATTAAATTAGTCCAGGTACCAGCTACACATTTGTCCAAATAAATATATTCAGGATACGCTCCACCAATATAGCCAAGCAATCCCGACTGCGGATTAGATATGCTATCCCATTTAACTGCCACACCTACCAGCGCACCAAGGGTGGGGACTGTAACAGAAGCTGTGGCTCTGATATCCACGCTTGGAGCTAAATCACTCCGAAAAGCCAAACAGGTACTAAAGCTTACCGTTTTGACGGTAAGATTATCTAAATATATTGACCTAGATGTTGAGGTATCTTTGCCAAACTTAATATTAGTATTGGCTGATAATGCACGATGAGTATTGAGATACGAAGTATACGTTGTGGTAAGTCCAAGATAGGTCTGACCAATACTATTTTCACGCACGACCATAGAACTAGTTGTGGCGGAACATTTTGCCCGCCAACTGGTAATGACCCATGCACCAAGCGAGTTCGTAATGTTCTGATCTATGGAAGCCGCTGAATTACTGGCGTCAATGTCGAGTCTTGCGGCAGTTACACTGCCGTCGGTTACGGAAAGTTCTTGATTTACAGTGGAGGTGCCGGCAATCGTTTCTGTCCAGCTAGTCAGGTTAGTCGCACTAGTCCAGGTTTCAAGCCCCCCATCGGTAAGAAGATTTGCACTTAGAGTAGGCGAATTAGAAGCTAATCCGCTAGAAACGATAAAACTATTACTATTCCAGCCAGTAGTTAAAGCTCCATCTGAAATAGTGGCAAAATCACAATACGGAGCATTGGTCGACCAAGTGCTATCGTATTTATAATAAATGCGGCTACCTCCCGGAAGCAGCGCACGATTGAGTCTATGAAGAGTTTTCCAAGGAGAACCTATTTTCCCTTGACCCGCATCATTTCCGGTGATAGCGTCAAGATAAAATTGACTTTGCCGTTCAACTGTCAAAGATTTGTGCGCAGAAAAAAGCATATTACTTCATGTCCTGACCAGATACAAAACCGATCCAGTTGGTACCATCTACGCACAAGAAACATATAACATCTAAAGCAGCGGCAGTAGTAGTTAAAGTGGGTGCAATTCCTCCAGACCAGAGCACACTCCCTGTCCATGTAACAGTTCGACTACCAGTGCCATCCTGATGAAGCAAAAGTGTAAAAGATTGACCTGCTACGGGAGTGGGAAGAGTGATTGTACAGTTGCTCGTCAGCGTAAGATTGGTAATTGTCTGCGAAGTTGGAGCTGGAATCGTTTCAGTAGCTCCACTACTTGTCACGGTATTTATATTTTCCGTAATCAAACCAGCAGTAAGCGTATGGGTACCAGTACTGGTGTGCTCAGTTTGTAAATATGCGTTAAGAATTGTCCCCCATGTTCCATCATCACCCCCAACAGTTGGTAGTGCAGTCATACTCTAACTTCCTTTATTAGTTAATAATAACTAATAATTTAATGCTAAACTTTTTCATATAAAAATCAAGTAATTAAAATAATAAATGTATACATGTATGTAACGACGCACACATTATGATTTTGGTGAGACATATAATATACGTATCTATAAATGTATAAAACTTTGTTTTATATACAATATTGTGCGGAAGACAGCTTTTATTTTGAACCGCTCTCAGATAACTACCTAATGTATTTTACCAGACTAATGAAGATTTATACGTCTAACTCTATAAACATCTGCCCAGACAATGATATCATTGAGCAATAAACATATAAAATTCAAAAAGCTTGAAACTAAAAGTCTTTTGCCTAGGCTAAGAGTTGTATCAGGTTATCTGATTATTGCATTTATTGCGTTTGAAATTCGTGGATTCATACTCTACGATCCAATTATTCCTTATACATGGCCTCTGAAGATAACTGAATTTATGGTTGCACATACTACATTTAATAATCCAATGGTGCCGCCTCAAAAGTGCGAAGATTTCAAAACAGTCGTTCGAATTATGGGTA
>JBAYGQ010000242.1:0-4967 GCA_041666585.1 Bacteroidota bacterium | reverse complement strand
GAAGCGGAACAAAATTTATTATCTTATTACCTTTACCAAGTCTTGAATCAAGCGGCTAATTCATCTTTATACTGAAGTTTATATAGTCGTGCATAAATTCCGTTCAATGCAAGCAATTCCTTATGGGTACCTTCCTCGCGTACTTTTCCTTTGTGCAACACAATGATTTTGTCAGCACGTTTTATTGTAGAAAGACGATGTGCAATGATGATAGAGGTTCTGCCTTCAAGTAATTTTGATAATGACTTTTCTATAATTTGTTCTGTTTCAGAATCAATATTTGAAGTTGCTTCGTCCAGAATTAAAATCTCAGGATTCTTGGCATAAGCACGGCAAAACGAAAGCAACTGTCTTTGTCCAGAAGACAAGGTAGTTCCACCTTCCATAACATCAGAATTAATGCCGTTTGGAAGTTTATGAATAAAATCGTAAGCACCCAAAGCAAGAGCGGCTTCATTGATTTTTGCATTGTCTATAGTCTCCAGACCTAAAGAAATGTTTTCTCCTATAGTTCGTGCAAAAAGAAATACATCCTGCATGACGAGAGCAATTTTACTTCGTAAATCTTCAGCATTTATTAATTTTATTGATTTGCCGTCGAATAAAATTTCACCACTTTGATAATCATAGAACCTGCATAATAAGTTTATTATTGAAGTCTTCCCTGCCCCGGTTGCACCGACTATAGCCACTGTTTCTCCTTTATTTGCAATGAAACTTACATCATTCAGTACCCATTTTTCATTATCGTAACTGAACGAGACATTGCGGAATTCAATTGACTTTGCCAATTCACCGATAGAAAGAGCTACTACCGGTTCCTCTATAAATTCATCTGTATCCAGAATTGCAAAAATTCTTTCCGCAGAAGCCATCGCACTTTGCAAAGTTGTGTACTTCTCAGTCAAATCGCGAATAGGTCTGAAAAACATTTCTGCATATTGGGTAAATGCAATCAGCGTTCCTACTGTCATCAAACCGGACAACACATTCCCGGCTGAATACCAGATTATAATTGCAAGAGCAATCGTACTCAACATATCCATCACCGGGAAAAATATTGCATAATAAAAAATTGTTTTAAGCCATAAATCGGTATGAGCTAAATTCACACTATCGAATTTTTCTTTTTGATTTTTTTCCTGAGTAAATAATTTTACTACTTTTATTCCCGTAATAAATTCATTCAAAAAAGAATTCATTCCGGATACTTTTTGTCTTATATCGCGAAAAATAATTCTTACTTTTTTTCTGAAAACAGATGTAGCCAAAATCAGAAAAGGTAAAATACAGAGTGTTAATGCCGCTAATTCTACATTAGTATAAAACATAAATCCGATAATCCATCCTATAAGCAAAAGGTCGGCGATTATCATTACAACACCGGATGAAAAAAGTTCGTTAAGAACTTCTACATCGTTTGTTACACGGGTTACCAACTTCCCGACAGGATGCTTGTCGTAAAATCTTAAAGATAACTTAGAAACATGCTCAAATACTTTTGTTCGTATATCCAAAAGTACACTCTGCCCTACCTTTTGCATTATATATGTAAGTACAAAACGCAAACCGGCATTTAATAAGAGCACAATTAAAATAAGAAAAGCGATTTTAAATAATCCCGGAATGTCATTTTTTGCGATATAATTATCAATTCCGACTTTTGTTAAATATGGAAGTAAGGGACCTAAAGCCGATGATAGTAATGTTATAATAGAGGCAATTACTACTAAAAAAGTATATGGCTTTAAAAACTTCAAAAGCCGCTTCAATTGTGTATAATTAATAGGTTTAAACTCTATATCTATCTCTTGCCCGTTACTCAAAATATGACTCTTTTAAGTGAAAAACAATAAAAAAAGTAATTCACGTAATTACACTATTATTGTTGCAGAAATTCTTAATCAAATTTTTTTTTATATAATTCAATAAATTATCGTATATTATATATTGAGAGAAAATTTAAACTAAAAATCACAAGAGGAAAAGATGGCGGCAACATCATCAAAAATGTTACCATTAGGTACAATTGCACCGGAATTTAAACTTACTGACGCAGTTTCGGGCAAAGTATATTCATTACAGGATTTTAGATCCAATATCGCCACAGTCATTATGTTTATTTGTAATCATTGCCCTTATGTGCAGAATATAAATGACGAATTAGCCGCTTTTGCAAACGATTTCAAACGAAAAGGAATTTCTTTTGTCGGCATAAGTTCAAATGACGTGTCTCAATATCCCGAAGATTCTCCTGAATTAATGAAAAAAGTTGCCGAGGAAATCGGTTACTCTTTCCCCTATCTTTATGATGAAACACAGGAAGTTGCTCGTGCTTATAATGCAGTTTGCACTCCTGATTTTTTTATCTTCGACAAAGATTTGAAACTTGTTTATCACGGTCAGTTTGACGACTCACGACCGGGTAACATGATGCCTGTAAGCGGAAAAGATATGCAGGAAACTTTGGAGAATATGCTATCTGGAATGCCTGTTTACCCTGTTCAAAAGCCGTCTATCGGTTGCAGTATAAAATGGAAAGAATGAAATTTATTTTCTGCTTTTTAAATATTTTTTCGATTGATTCGTTGCTTTTATATTATTAAATTCGATGAAAAAAAGCTTTCAAAAGGCAGGAAAAAATGATAACATCAATTAATCACATCGGTATAGCGGTAAAGGAACTCCCGGCAAGTATTGAATTGTTCAAAAAAATTTTCCAATTCGAAAGTATCCACCAAGAGATTGTTGAAAATCAAAAAGTCAACGTAGCATCCTTTAAAGTAGGTGACGTCTTAATTGAACTAACTTCTCCTTCCGACGAAAATTCACCCATTGCGAAATTTATAGAAAAACACGGCGAAGGTATTCATCATATCGGTTTCAACTCTGATAATGTTTCAAATGAATTAGAGAGACTCTCTGAAGAAGGTATTAATCTGATTAACACTGTTCCTGTTGAAGGTGCTAATGACATGCTGATAGCTTTCCTGCATCCTAAATCAACTAACGGAGTGCTGACTGAAATTTGCCAGAAGAAATAATAAAAGTTTTATGAAAGAACATAATGAATGTAAATAAATTTATTCTCATAATTCTCGACGGCTGGGGTATAGGTAATCATTCAAGAAGCGACTGCATATCAAGTGCACCCACTCCGAACCTTGATAAACTAAAAGAGAAATATCCCAATTCACAACTTCTTGCAAGCGGAGAATATGTCGGTCTTCCTGACGGACAGATGGGAAATTCAGAAGTAGGTCATTTAAATATCGGCGCAGGAAGAATTGTATATCAGGATTTAGTCCGTATAAACAAAGCCATACGCGATAACTCTATCGCTTCAAATCCAGCAATTGTAGAAGCTTTCAACTATGCCAAAAATAATAATAAAAAAGTACACTTTATCGGGTTACTCTCTAACGGCGGTGTACACTCGATGAACACTCATCTCTATAAGTTGTGTGATATAGCAAAAGACTTCGGATTAGAAAAAGTATTTATACATGCATTGATGGACGGCAGGGATTGCGACCCTCACAGCGGTTTGGGATTTATGGAAGAGTTGCAGGAACATCTGAAAAAATCAACAGGCAGAGTTGCTTCGGTTTGCGGAAGATATTTCACTATGGACAGAGACAAACGCTGGGAGCGTGTAAAACAAGGCTACGACCTGATGGTTCACGGAAACGGAAGAAAATTTATTGACCCCTTGCAGGCAATCAACACCTCGTATAATGAAGGCGTATCCGATGAATTTATTAAACCCTGTGTTATTGTCAATCCGAATAATGAGCCGATTGCATCTATTCAGGAAAATGATGTTGTTATATGTTTCAATTTCAGAACTGACCGTTTGAGGGAAATCACAATTGCACTGACTCAGCAAAACTTCCCCGAATTCAGCATGAATACTCTTCATTTGCACTATCTTACAATGGCAAATTACGATGATTCTTTTAGCAACATAAAAGTAATTTATGATAAAGATAATGTAATTAATACTATCGGTGAAATTATTTCTGCGAATCATCTGAAACAATTACGCATTGCAGAAACTGAAAAATATCCTCATGTTACTTTTTTCTTTTCCGGCGGAAGAGAAGATGTTTTCCCGGGTGAGGACAGAATTATGATTCCCTCTCCCAAAGTTGCAACTTATGATTTGCAACCCGAAATGAGTGCCTACCTTGTCAAAGACGCCGTTGTAAAAGAGTTGCGGCACAAGAAATATGACTTTATCTGCCTGAATTTTGCTAACGGAGATATGGTAGGTCATTCCGGAGTTTACAGTGCGATATACTCGGCTGTTCAACACATAGATAATTGTGTGGGAGAAGTAATAAAATCTGCATTAAGAAACGGATATCAGTCTTTAATAATTGCAGACCACGGTAACGCAGATAACACAATTAATGACGACGGAACTGCAAATACCGCCCACTCTTTAAATCCTGTGCCATGCATATTAGTGAGTGATAAATATCAGTCTATTAAAAGCGGTGTTCTTGCCGACGTAGCACCTACAATTCTTACCGTTATGGGATTAGATGTGCCGGAGGAAATGACCGGAAAAATACTTGTTTAATTAGAAAATTCTGAATGCTGAATTCTGAATGCTGAATTGAAGAGTAGGAAGACACTGTCATCCTGAACTTGTTTCAGGATCTTCTTTGCATTTGTTTGCATTGTTTTACATTGCGTTTGCATTGCGTTTGCATTGGAGCAGTGCAATTGTAAGCTACATTATTCAAAGAACTTAAGAGATAATTTGCATGATTTGCATCGAAAAAACGATTTTTTTTGTTTAAAGTTTGTAAAATATATAAAATTCATAAAGTTGAGTCCACTTTAAAAACTAAGAGAAACCCCCGGTTTTAGAACATAGAAGAAAGAAATAGAAAATAGAATTTTTTGTGTTGAGTCAAAGAACGGCAGTACAAAAATAAATAGGATGGTAGGATATG
>JBAYGQ010000241.1:0-4975 GCA_041666585.1 Bacteroidota bacterium | reverse complement strand
TTTTTCTCTGATTTCCGACCGCAATTGAAGCATACCTGTAACAGCAGAACTGATGCGGTAAAGTCCCATTACAGATAAATTATAAAGGTTACCGTATTTATGAAATGAAGTCTCTGTTTCAATCATCTTTGAGATTTCAAATGAGTTAACCGAAAGCAACGTAAAACTGCTGTTCTCAAATTTCTTCGATAAAGTCAAACCGATGTTGTATTTGAAGTTTCCTGATGAAGGTTGTTCGTCAATCGGCATTACAATTCCATCGTATTGTTGGTTGAAAGGTCCGACAGGTATCGTAAACCTTGCAGTTTGTAACACTTCAAAAAGTTTGTCTTCACTTTTGTAAGCATTATAAACTAATCCTAAGTTTAAATCAGCAATTCCCTGTGTATATCTTGTATAATCACTAACTGCAAATTTCTGTCCTTTATTTAAGAAATAGCCTATGTCAGAAGTTAATCTCAAATTGTTTGAGATACCGTAAGATAAGGATAATGATGAGAAATTAAAATAACTTTCTAAATACTTTTTATCTAACCTTTCAGTACCGTTATAATATGTATCCGATTTTGAGTATATATAAGATAAATTGACCATTAAAATATCTTTACCGCCTTCCGAAACAGTGCAGTTTGTACTTACCGGATTGCCTGCCGCACAGCATTGTGCAAATGTTTCCTTCTGAGAAAATAACAGAAGAAAACAACAAATAAAATATATTAGTGTTTTCATTTTTTGATTTATTTTTATTATTATTCTTTTTTAATTATTCAATACTGTTATTTGTACTGTCTTAAAATCTGTTCCTTTATTATTTGAAACAGTGCATTTTATTGTCTTTACTCCTAAGCAACCGGTACCCGCAGTGTATGAAGCTTTTGAACTGTCTGCAGGATTCAGCACCAAATTACCGCAATCCGCTTCCCATGTGTATTTCAGATTTCCGCCAATTGCATTGCAAACTAAATTAGCCGACTCATTTGTGCTTGAATTAATCTGTGTTTTATCAGATTCAAGTAAAAGTATTTCAGGCTGTTTAATTTCTTCCAGAATTGTAATTACTATATTTTTAGTATCGGTTCCTTTATCATTAGAAACAGTGCATGTTATTATTTTATCTCCGACACAACAAGCGGCACCATTGAAACTTACTTTGGAATGGTCAGTATTCATTGGAATAATATCACCGAGGTCAACCTGCCAAACATAATTTAAATTTCCTCCGGTTGCATTGCACGTTATTATTGCAGGATCCTGTCCTCCGTAAATTATCTGAGTCTTTTCGGCTGTAAGACTAACTATTTTGGGAGCGGTAGTTTCACCGCCGTTTATTGGGTTGCTGTTGTTTTTTGAGCAGCCAATCAAGATTAATAATAGAAATGGTGTTATATATTTGATTTTATTTTTCATATAATTCCTCATCTTATAAATTCAATTTTCAAATTCATCTTAAATTATTTGTTTATAAAAAATGTTTTGGTAATGATTTTTCCACCTTCTTCAATTGAAAGAAGATATACACCGTTCGACAAACCGTAAACTTCAGTTACTAATTCATTCGAACTTGTTGACATGGATTTGTAAAGTTTTCCGTCCAAAGATGAAACGGTGAAATTTCTAACAGCGGGAGACTGCATCTTTACAGTTAATTCACCGTTATTAGAATTTATTATAAAATCCGAAACATTTATTTTGTTATCCGAAACTTCTGTAATATCCTGAGCAGGAAAAAGGTAAGCTCCCAATACAAGGTCAGAAACATTTATTGATATATTAGTACCGTCTATTGTATGTACTAAATGTCCGGGCCAACAGCCGTTTGTACCCTGACTGCCAAGATCGTCTATGTTGAAACGGTTACCGCACTTCAGGCATCGCAATTGATTACCGCTTTGAGTGTATCCTTTGTTATAAGAATAGCAGACATCGCATGCATCGAAACAAGTTTTAATGTCTCCGTTTGAAGCTTTAACTATTAAATATCTGATGTCTTTCTTCTGTGTTTGCGATAGATTGTAAGAATAAATATAGCGTTTAAATGTTGTTGATTGTTCATCAAGCGGTTGTGTAACGACTTGTGCCTTTGCTTCAGCTATCAAACCGACTGTTGCAATAATAATTATTGAAATCATTATGCGACAGAACAGTTTTTGAGCATTTATATTTACTTTGTTTGTTAAACAAACGTTGCTATCTGTAAAGGAATTTTTTCTCATTAGTACAACTCCAAAATTTATGTTTAATAATTGCTTATTTAATTAGTTTTGTTCTTATCTTACACATTAACAACTTTGTCAAAAAAGTTGCTTTCATTACAGTTGAAATTCAATTTTCAACTTTTTAATTTTTTAAAATAAGATAATGAAATTCAAATTTGTTTTTAAAACCGGATCGAAAAATTTTGCTTATCAAATGTTACTAAACCTCATTTTGAGTTAAGGTTTCAGTACAAATAATATACTGAAGGAACTTCAGTATCATCCCCAATCTTTGAAGTATGATGAATAAAAGATATGATTTTATATATCGGTTCCATTAGCGGATAATTAATATCCCTGATTAAAGGTTTATTGATATAACCTGAATAATTTGAAATCTGTAATAAATTATTATCAAAAAACGTGATTGGCATAATAATTTTAGTCTTTTCAACCGACATTCCCGGTGAATGAAGTGCATATTAACTATTTGAACTTAGACAGCAAAGTGACTTTAAATAGCGTAAATTATTAATGTCATGTCTCTGTTGCTCTTTGTCAGTAAATTGATTTTTGCTTGTTATATCTTTTGCTTGCGAACAGTCTGATTTTGGTTGTGATTCAGACGAATTGTTTATCCGCCCTTTTGAAGCACAGCAAGAATGTTTCCGAACTTGTTCCGAATTTGATTTATGGTTGCAACATTCACAAGTACAGTCGGTAACTTCATTAGTTAAATTAGCTGAGGATTTAAAAAAAGAAATGTGTAAACTATTATGGGTTTTGCAATGCTGTACAGTAACATCTAATCCTATAGCAGATATAGGAAAAATTGCCAGTAAAAGTAAAGATGTTATATATATTATAATCTTTTTCAAAATAAATAATTTAACTTAACCAAAATAAAAACTTAATTTACAAAAAAATTAAATAGTAAAAAAAAGTTTTTTAATCTGATTAAACTGGAAACCTGTCAATAAGATAGTTTGACTTTTAATATTAATTCTTATTATTCAAAAGAGACTCAACTCTCTAACAAGCTCTTGTAAAATAAATGTTACATAAATTCTGAATTACTCTCCTACCATCACAAAGGCACCCCAGTAGTAAGGTTCGGGAAATTGCGTGCGTACTTCTTCCTGTGCTTTGCCGAACGCTTCACGTTTGGACATGCCGGTTACCCAGTTTTTGTAGAAACTACTCATTAAAGTTTGGGTGGCTTTATCGTCAACTGTCCATAGGGACATTATTACTGTCTTTGCACCGGCTTGCTGGAAAGCTCTGCGTAGTCCGAACACTCCCTCACCATTCTTTACTTCTCCCAGCCCTGTTTCACAGGCTGAAAGAACTACAAGCTCTGTTTTATCGAGGTCAAGGTTCATTGCTTCATAAGCTGTAAGAAGACCATTCTCGTCTCCTGTAGGTTTAGCTGAATCTGACTTTAGATAATTGTCTGCACCTGTAAAAAACAAACCTGACCTTAATAGGGGATTCTCAATTATTTTCTTTGTTTCAAATCCGAAGGTTTCTTTGTTTTCTAATTTTACATCTTCTAAAAACATTCCGTGAGTTGCAATGTGCAGGATTCTTGGATTGTTCGCTGTCTTAACAACTATCTTCAAGGCGTTGTCTCCAAGATAGCTGTTTACATCCCATTTTTTGCTTTTTAGGAATTTCTCAATATCATTTATTTCTTTTTCGGTACCCGGTAGTTTTGTGAGTTCTATCCCTCTTGTACTGGCAACAGGCTCGTAAATACTTTCATCTTCTGTCTGTGTTTTCATTTTTATGCTACCTGCTTTTACCTGCGATTCTGACAATGAGAAATTGGGATTGCCTATTAAAACAGCACTATTGTATATCTGGCTTTCCTGCTTCGATTTGTTGTAGCCTATAAGTAAATCTTTTGTGCTGTTTACCTGCTGAATCTCCTGCTCTTCTATTAGGTATTTGCCATTTGGCATAAGAAGTGTTGCAGGATTAAGTTTGTTGTATATACCGTCTGCTGAAAAATAGATTTTTTTGTAGCCTTTCAGCTTTTCGTATAATTTGCCCCAATAATTAGAAAATGAACTTGTATCAGCTATTTTAAATTTAATCATTCTTCGGTAATTGTTATAGCTTTCTTTTTCTAACTCATTTCCATTTTCAAGCACAATCATATCCGGATGCTCTTCAGTTTTGTCTGTTACAATCAGAAATGTATAGTAAACTGTATCCGTAAATCTGTTTTTATTTTTGTATCTGAATCTTACTACTTCAACAGCAGCTTCATCTGGATTCAAAAGTGTTTGAATTGATTTCCATGTTACTTTTTTCTTATCGTAACTTTGAGCAAATGACTCAGATTTCAAACTCAGTTGTTTTTCCAAATCATTTGATTGATTTTCAATTGAATCTAGTTTAAAACCTTTTTCTGTTCTTTCATCATCTGTCATTGTATATAGTTTAACAAGGAATTCTCGTGTATCTGTATATTCTTTGTATTTGTCTATTAAAACTGAATCATTCGAATTCATTATTCTTTTCTTTATTCTGCTGGATGAGTTGAACAGAAGTGCTTTTGTGTACAATTGAATATCATACATATTTCCTGCAATGAGCGGATTTTCTAAGTATCTTATACTTCCAAAACTGTAGAAAGATTCAAAATTATCGCTAACAGTGTTCCAGAAGAGTTTCTTTTCGTTTTCAGATAGAGACGGAAAATAATTATTCAATATGCTTTTATACATCTCTAAAGCTTCATTAAAATACAATTCAGATTTACCATAATTGCT
>JBAYGQ010000240.1:0-4976 GCA_041666585.1 Bacteroidota bacterium | reverse complement strand
AGGATTATTAGTTTGATATACTATGCAATTAACCGGAACATTCGGCAGACTGCCGGATATTCTGGCGAGTCCGTTCACGGTATCGAAAGCATAAACTTTTTCGCCCACAGTATAGCCGGAATTGGTAAAGAAAATTTTAGCGGGATTTTTCGGATGAACAATAATATCTGTTACTGCACCGCCTGTAATAATTCTGTCCCAGGTAAGTCCGCCGTTTTTAGATTTCCAGATACCGCCTTCCTGTCCCTGTTTTGCAACATACATAAAGTTCGGATTTGTAGGAGCTATAGCAAAAGAGCTAATTACACTCGGATTAGTTAAATCTGAAATCTTATTCCAAACCAAACCTTTGTTTGTTGATTTCCAAATATTAACATATCCGGCATATAAATTGGACGGATTCGTCGGGTCAAGAACTAACGGGGTAATCCATCCCCCCTGTTCCTGAGTAAGAGTGCGATTGAGCATAGGATTCCAAGAACTGCCGCCGTCGGTAGTTTTCATAAATTCACCATAATAATAGGAACCATAAACAACGTTGTTGTTTGTATAATCTATTATGGCTTCCATACCGTCCCCGCCCAGAACTTTTTGCCAGTTGTTATTATAAAGTTTGTAGGTTCCGTTATCCTGAGTTCCGCCGTAAAAAAGACCGTTGAGTGAACGCGAAGCCGTAATTTTATAAAACTGTGTAACATGAAGACCGGAGCTTAAATCTGTCCAACCGGCACCTGAATTGGTTGTAACATTCACACCTCCGTCATTAGTTGAATAGAGTACGTTGCTTGCTGGGAAAAAATCAAGACTATGTTGGTCTGCGTGAACATAAGGAGCCCCTTTCTGTCCGGTCCATTCAGCTACAAGTCTCCAACCTCTGCCACCGTCGGTTGACCTCCAAACATTTACTCCGCCGATATAAACATCGTTTGCATTTGTCGGACAAACAGCAATAGCCAAATCGTAATGTCCCTGCGAAGGTGCGTTTGAAGCATCTGCATTAGGACTTAGGAAATTAACCTCAGCAGTTCTTCCGGCTTTAACCGTCCATGTATCACCCGCATCAGTGCTTACTCCCACAGCATGAAATCCTAAATCAGCCGCGGCAGTCAGTACATAAATTATATCGGGATTTGCCGGAGTAACAGCAACAGCCATTCTGACTACATCTGTTGTGTAGAAAGCATAATGCGAATTGCATTGACCAGTAACTAAATCGCATTTCATCATAGCCCAGACATTCCCTCCGCTTGTACCCTGAGTGATACAGGTAACATATAGAATATCCGGATTATTCGGTTTGAACTCCATATCGCGAACATATAGATTCAGCCTCTGAGACCAGGTTTTGCCGCCGTCAGTCGTGGAGAAAACTCCTCCGGTAGTTGCGGCAAAAACTATATCGGGATTTGTCGGATGAATTAACAAACGGTTAATTATAACACCCTGATTCAGCTTTGTTGTCAAACTTGTGGTGTCCCAGGTTGTACCTCCGTCTGTTGTTTTTATTACACCGATAGAGTAACATGCGCTTCCGCTGAGTGAACCGTCAGCATCTCCGGTAGCGGCATAAACTATATTTGGATTTGAAGCGGCGACAACAATATCGGAAATTCCGATAGAAAGAAATTCTGTAAACGGAAATGTTTTCCATGAACCGCCTTGGTCAGTTGATTTCCATACACCGCCATAAGCCGCACCTACCCACAATATCACAGGATTAGAAGGGTCAAATGCGATGCAGTTTATTCTTCCCATTCCCGAAGGCAGTGCTTCAGGTATATATGACGGTTTTCCGTAAGGTCCCATAAACTGCCAGGTATTTGTAGCCTGAAGTGAATTGGAATTTTTATTGATTTTATTTTTGAAATTCTGAAAATCTTTATAAATTTCTATTGCCGGACGCGGTGTTTCGCTTTCCTGCAATCTTGGTTGCCAGAACCATTCCCAACGTTTGAACTGTTTGAAGCCGTTGCCTTTTGGTTTAGCAATGTCTTTCCAGTAATCATTGAATTTAATTTGGACATCCTTGAAAGATTCCATCCTTTGCGGGTCAAGCTTTTGCACCCATGTGAGATTAGTAGATTCAATCGTCGAATTGGGAACTATCTGCGGATGAAGATTCAGAGGCACAATTACCATTAGAATATTTATCATTAATAGTTTAATTAAAGAGGTTTTCATTTTACTCTCCGTATTATCGCAAAAAACATATTTTATACAAACATCTAATATAGGAATAATTTATAAAATCAAAAAAAAATATTAAATTAAATGTTATAAAATGTAAATATTTTACAAATAACTTTACAAAATGGCGGAAGAATTCCAAAATATTACAATTATCGGCTACGGCAAATTAGGAGAAACTTTAGCGAAAGCTTTTTTTAACCTGAAAATACTGAAATGTATAATCGAAAATAATTCCAAGAAACTGCAGAAAGCAAGAGCAGAACTGCCGCAAGAAGTTGTTGTAAGCGATAATTTCAGAAACATTCCTAAAGATACTGATATAATTTTTCTGACTGTGAGTGATACAGCAATTGAAAAAACTGCAAAAGAATTGTCTTCGCAATTAGCTTCGGCTTTGTCCGGAAAATATATTGTTCATTGTTCCGGTGCTTTAAGTTATAAAATTTTGGAATCATGCAGGGAATATGGAGCAAAAATATTTTCCGTTCATCCATACCAGACTTTTTTTTACAATTATCCCGAAATCTTAAAAGATATTTGCTGGAGCATTGAACCCGAAGAAAATTCAGAGTCTGTCTCATCGTTAATCAAATTAACAGGCGGGAAACCTTTCGTTTTTAATAACAGAACCGATGCAGAGCGAGCATTGTACCATGCTTCCGCCGTAGTTGCGTCGAATATGCTAACCGCATTAATTCAGACAGCAAAAGATATTTCTGTGCTTGCCGGAATAAATTTTAAAGAGTTTTTTCCTCCCATTATAAATACAACACTGAATAATTTATTGAATGATAAAAATAATCCGCTTCCTATGACAGGTCCTTATGCAAGAGCGGATATTGAAACAATAAAACTGCACATCTCGGCGTTAACCGCTGAACCTGAACTTCTCAGAAACTATTGTCTATTTGCACTATCTGCAATTGATACGGCGCATAATAAAAAACTTGTAGCACAAAAAGATTTCGAAGAAATCAGCGATTTTTTAAAAAAATATATTTAATTTTATCATAGTAATAATTACCGCAAATCAGTTAAATTTGAATAAAAATAATTGTTTCTCATTAATAGGAGTTTCTATGAAAAAATCAATACTCTCAGTAGCTTTAATTTCTGTTTTTTTAATCGCCGGATGCGGTGAAAAAGCAAAAGAAATGCAACAAGCTATGGACATGATGCAAAAGGCACCCGAAATTGCGAAGAATATGGAACAAGGTACAAAAGATGCTGAAAAACGCAGACAAGAGCGGGTTAAAAAAGGAGATACATTAGCAATTCCATATACAGAATTACAAAAATATTTGCCTGAAACTATTTCAGGTTACACCGCAGGAGAGACAGAAGGACAGACAACCAATATAACAGGATTTTCTATTACCGAAGTTAAACGTAATTACACCAAACCGAATACCGGCGGGAATGAATCTTATATTAGAATCGAAATGTATGATTACAATCAGGCGGGACAACTATATGAAGGCTTGACGGCTGTCTGGGCTTTGGGTATTTCAGTAGAAAGCACAGAAAAATCTGAAAAAACATTTACTCCCGGATTTAGCCCTGCAGTAGGATTTCAGTCTTATAACAAAAAAAGCAAAGAAGCATCTGTTACAATTGGTATAGCATGGCGATTCTACCTGACTATTAATGCGAATAATCAGTCGAGTTGCGATTACATAATAGGTATTGCAAATTCGATGCGGCTTAAAGATTTGGCAGGTAAATAATTGAGTATGTTCCCAAGCGGGAGCTTGGGAACAAGAGTTTAATAATCGGAGTTTTAAGTATGAAAAAATTGGTTATTACAATTGTATTATTGATTTTTTCAATATCTTGTAAAGATACAGATAAAGAAAATTTATTAGTAATAGCTAAAGGTATAGTAGCTCAGCCTGAAAGACTTTTTGATTTAAAAGGTAACTATCCTGTTTATTATTATCCTCAATTTTTGCATAAAGACTTGAAGGATTCTATAAAATTAAAAACTCTATATAAATATATTGATACTCTTTTCATAAAAGATACTAGTTTTCTTAAGGTTGACTTGTACCCTTTAGACAAATCTAGATATCTAAAATGGGGTTGTAATGACAAAGATTTTAAAATTAATGATAATTTTGAAATATATAGATTAGATATTTTTAAAAATGATCGACTGGGTTTTCATATTTTGTTTGTATCGGATGGTGATAATTTTTATTTACATGATATAGGTAAATTGCGAGTCATAGATAATTGGGAAGATATAATGAAATACCCATGATGTATTTATGAAAAAATATATTATTACAATTGTTTTATTGATTTTTACTATTTCATGTAAAGATACCGATAAGGAAAAATTATATGAAATAGCAAATGATATAATTTTACATCCAGAAAAAGTATTGGATTTGAAAAGTAATTATCCTGATTATTACAATCCTAAATATATAGATAAATTCATGCAAGATTCTATTAAATTGCATAAGTTATATCAATATATTGATACCCTTTTTCAAAAAAGTAACCATGATTATAAATCTACATTTGAGTTATTTGAAAAGGATAAATATATAGGTATTTGTAAAAATAGAATGAATTTTGATAGAAATGAAAAATTAAACATTTATCAATTGACTATTTGGAAAAATTATGACATTGGTTTACAAATAATATTTTTTGATGTTGATGATAATTATTACATAAGCTATGTCGGAGAATTGAGAAATTTAGATAATTGGGAAGATTTGATAAAATATCCTTAAAGTGTTTATGAAAAAAAATATTATTACAATTGTATTATT
>JBAYGQ010000239.1:0-4992 GCA_041666585.1 Bacteroidota bacterium | reverse complement strand
CAATGTCTTTTGCCGGTCTTGGAATAAAATCAATTGCACCTGATTCCAGAGCCTGTAAGGTAACGTGTTTGCCTTTTTGGGTAGTTGAACTGAATACAATTACAGGTAAAGCAAATTGAGGCATGAATTTTCTTAGGAACTCTATTCCGTCAATTTTTTTCATCTCTATATCTAAAATCACAACATCAGGATGTATCTCCGCAATCCAGTCTCTGCTTTGGAAAACAACTTCTGTTGTCTCTGCTATTTCGATTGATGGGTCTTTTGCAAGTTCTTTAGAAAGGACATCTCTGACTATAGCCGATTCATCAATTAATAAAACACGTATTTTTTTATTCGTCTCTGACATATTTTCCCTGTAAATTAACTGTGATTCTATTCCGTACTGAACTCTTAATATCCTGATTACATTAAATCATTTTTTAATAAACTAATCCGGTTCACGCTCATTTAACTGCGATAATGCTTCGATGTTTACATCACCTCTCAATTTACCTGTAAGTTTATTATATATAGCGGCAATGACTTTTGATATTTCAATTATTACTATTATAGAAAAAGTAATACTTATTACAAGGAACCATTCTTGGAAATTAAGAGGAACCGTATCTAGTAAATGGTTCATAAAAGGTAATACAACCGCCGAAATTTGAAGAACTATAGCTAAGAGCATTACACCTAATAAAGTAGGGTTTGAAAAAGGTCCGATTTTATCAATATGTGTTCCGCCCGGATAAGGTAAATTAAAGAAGAGAGAACGGTCAAGTGAACGGGAATTTTGGACATTCCATATTTGAAAAAATGCCAAAACACAAAATGCCATCGTTTGAGCTTTTGTTAAAATTTCTTCCATATGTGCATCTTTGGCAATAATATTTAAATCCATACCGATTATTTCATGGGCGTAATAATAAAATATACCAAGGGTTCCAATCATCATAATTATTCCGGCGATTATCATCCTGATGACCATCCTGCTGTTAATGAGCGGTTCTCCTTTTTTTCTCGGAAAGAATACCATCACATTCCCATGCTCTCGTTCAAAGCCTAAAGGAAAAGTAGAAGTACCGTCTGTAACAAGATTTATCCATAAAAGCTGTGCAGGCAAAACCGGTAAAGGCATTCCTACTGCTACTGACATAGCAATCGTTAAAATTCCGCCGAAACTTGTAGATAAAATGTAAAGTATTATATGTTTTAAATTAGATAGAACAACTCTACCCCGACGTACAGCTTTTACAATAGTAGCGAAATTATCATCAACAAGAACCATGTGTGCGGATTCTTTAGCAACATCGGTACCGCCTCCCATAGCAACACCTATATCAGCCTGCTTAAGGGCAGGTGCATCGTTAACTCCATCGCCGGTCATTGCAACAATATTATCATGAGCTTGTAATTGTTTAACAATCCTGTATTTGTGATGAGGTGCAACTCTGGCATATACATCTATATCCGGGCAATGCTCGAATAATTGAATATCTGTCATTTCATCAAGTTCAGTTCCTGTTACAACCCGGGGCATCTCTTTACCTTTTCCTATACCTACGGTTTTTGCAACAGACTGAGCTGTTTTTGCGTGGTCTCCAGTTATCATTATAACTTTAATACCTGCACTATGGCATTTAGAAACCGCATCTACGGCTTCCTGTCTAACAGCATCTTCAATACCGGCAAAACCGATGAAGATAAGGTTTTTTAGAGAATCAAGAGAAACAGGCTTGCTTTCGCAATTATCACAATAGGCAAGAGCTAAAACGCGTAAACCTTTTTGTGAAAATTTTAATATTTCGGAGTTCAATAAAGAATTATCTATTGGAATATTTGCTCCGTTTACATCAATCATTAAGATACATCTCTCGATTATCTTTTCAGGAGCACCCTTTGCAAGAATGTAGTTTTTATCGTCATTTGTAGCCTTTACTGCCATTAATTGGTTCTCGGATTCAAAGGGTATATCAACTGTTACTTTATAAGTATCAGAAAAGAAAGCTAGTTTATTAGCTGCTATCATTAATGCGGCTTCAGTAGGGTCACCTGTAATTTCCCATTCAGAGTCTTTTTCTGTTATAGTACTTTCCGTGCACAAACTTCCGACCAATGCACTAAGATGAAGTGCATATAAATCTTCAGCCTGAATATTCTCACCCGTTCGTGATCGGAAAACATAACCGTCCTTTTGATAGCCCGAACCTATAATCTCGAATTCTTCACCCCCGCAAAAAAGGCGTGTAGCAGTCATCTGATTTTTTGTTAAAGTTCCGGTTTTATCAGTACAAATAATATTTGTGCTACCGAGAGTTTCAACTGCCGCCAGTTTTTTTACAATGGCTTTTTGTCTTGCCATCTGCGAGATACCTATAGACAAAGTAATTGTAACAGAAACAGGTAAACCTTCGGGGATAGCGGATACCGCTAAACCTATGGAAGTAAGAAACATTGTTAATAAATCATTTCCTCGTAAAAAGCCTACAACGAAAATAACTGCTATTATAACTATAATGGTAATAGAAATAAATTTTCCAAATGTAGCCATTTGGCTTTGAAGCGGGGAAATGGTTTCTTCGGCTTCTGCAACTTTTTCGGATATTTTACCGAATTCAGTGTTTTTACCAACGGAAGTTATAATACCGATTCCTCTACCTTTTTGTATTATCGTTCCCGAGTATGCCATAGTAAATCTGTCGCCGAGCGGTGCAGAAATACTTATCTCGGCATCAGCTTTTTTATGAATAGCAAAGGACTCACCTGTGAGCATAGATTCGTCAACTAATAAATTCTGAGATTCCAACAAACGTGCATCTGCAGGAACACGCATTCCGCTTTCCAAAACTATAATGTCCCCTACAACAACTTCCGATGCAATAATGACTTTTTGTGTACCGTCCCTTATTACACGGGCAACAGGAGCTGTCATCCTTCTTAAGGCAGCGAGTGCGTCGGAAGCTTTTCGTTCCTGAACAAAACCGATTAGAGTATTTAAAATGACAACAGTTGCAATAACTATAGTATCTTTTAACTCAGCAAGAAATGCATTAACAATTGCGGCTGCAACTAAAATATATATAACAGGGTCATTGAATTGTTCGAAAATTAAAACTATTGCTGATTTAGATTTTCGAGTTGATAATACGTTCGCTCCATGTTTATCTCTTTGCTCTTCTACACGGCTTTCGGCAAGTCCTATTTCCGGAATAACATTAAAATGGGCTATCGTTTCTTCGATGGAATTTGTGTGCCAAATCATATGTTTGTGTTTCTCGTTTTGAAAATAATTAAAACGTCAAGAAATCCAAACTTCAAGATAAGAAAATTTTAGATTTAACAAAAGAAATTATTGTCAAAATCTTGCCGCTTTTTATTAAATTTGAATATTATTATATATTTAAATTAGGAATAAATGATTCAAATATCAGATTTATATAAATCTTTCGGACAAAAACAGGTTCTTAACGGAGTAAACCTTACCGTTGCTGATAATGACACAATGTGTATTATCGGTAAATCAGGTTGCGGGAAATCTGTTCTTATCAAACATATCGTCGGGCTGCTTAGTCCTGATAAGGGCACAGTAACGGTTGACGGAATGAATCTCGATAATCTTGATTGGAAAGAACTTTTTAAAATCAGGGAAAAAATTGGTTTTGTTTTTCAGGGCTCTGCTCTTTTTGATTCTTACAATGTTTTTGAAAACATTGTTATCCGCTTGTATGAACATGGAAACAGAAATTTTAAATTATTGGAACAGGAGGCTATGCGGGTACTTGCAGCAGTAGGTTTACTACCGGAAAAAGATGATAGTGATTTCTTAAAAGAATGGAAAATTCTTAGCGAAAAGAAACCTGCAGATTTATCAGGCGGTATGCGGAAAAGAGTAGGTGTTGCCCGTGCTTTGGTAGGGGAGCCTGAGTATATTATTTATGATGAACCCACTACAGGACTTGACCCTGTTAATTCAAAACAGATTGATAACCTGATTGCCGACCTTACAAAAAAACTAAAATCAACTTCTATTGTAATCACACATGATATGTTTTCAGTGTTCAAGATTGCTAAAACCGTTGTGATGTTAGAAAACGGCTCTGTAAGATTCAACGGTACACCCGAAGACTTAAGATATTCGGAAGATGATGTTGTAGAGGAATTTTTGGACAGATATAACCCGAATTTTTCAAAAGATTAATCGAATTTTAAAATCAATTATCAATAATTTGTAACTTTTAATACCTGCTGACCTGAATATTTGAGACTCCGCCTTCGATATTAATTATGATTCTTTTAGGTGCCGTCGAATGATTCTCTGTTAGCCACTGCCCGTTTATAAAACTGAATCCTCTGTAATCTTTTTTTGTTAAACCTGTATTAGAATTTATTTCGCATGCAACCCAATTGGGAACATGAACTTCTAAGTTGGATGCACCGACCGATACAGCTAAATAAGTTGTATCTGCAGGCTCTCCGAGTTTAAGTTCAATATTCGAAGCTCCACCTTCTAAATTAATATTTCCGATTTTATACTGTGTTAAATCTGCTTCGAAGGAACAAGCACCGAGATTTAGACTGACATCCCAGCGGGGGATGTGATTGAGCATAATATTGGCTTTACGCTTCGATTTGCTTTTTTTAAAAATATTATCTAATGATAAATCCAGATATACATTTGCCGTCGTTTCTTCGATTCCGATGTTTAAGTTGCTTTCCCCGATTTTAGTAAAAGTGTTAACCTGAATAAGATTCGTACAGGTATCTTTTAGCAGAAAAGAACCTGCTGCCGCATCCAATTTCAGACTTGCATTCGTTATTGTCGAGTCATAAGCATGGAAAAGCATTTGTTCAAATTTAGGATTAGTTGTATCACCTGAAATTAACTCATTATCTTGAGTGTCAAAATTTTTCAGGATATTAAATTTAATATCCGAAGTCCAGTTATGGTTTATAAGACTGACAATAAGAAGAGCAAGAATAAATCCGGAAACTCCTGCAAGAGTGTTT
>JBAYGQ010000238.1:0-4999 GCA_041666585.1 Bacteroidota bacterium | reverse complement strand
CTAAAAATGATATTCCAAAATTAGAGAAACATACAAGTTTATTGATTTTAAATAATCTTGATAAATTAGATGATATAGTTTTAAAGAATAAAATAAATTTGAAATTAAACATAATAAATTCTATTTTGAATAAAGGATAAAAAAAAATCTTAACTTCTTATCTTTTGTTCCCATATTTAAAATATAATATTTCAAATGTTTATCTTTCTATCAAAACCCTGATTATATAAGGCAAGAGCTGAGGTTTAACTCCAACGTGATTATCAGACGTTTCAATTTCAACAGATGATTTCGGCTGTTTGCTTTTCAGTTTATTCGACAATACTTCTGCATTTTTCCTGCTGTCAGGACGGTTTTTCTGATACTGAATTACAACTCTTCTGCCCTCCTGCATTGCACTTTCTATATACTGCAAAACCTGCTTCAAATCCTCTGATTCATAGTCCTGAGGCGAGCAGATACATAGATTTACAGGCTGATAAAATTTCTTATTAATTTTTTCTTTGTAATAATCTGTGATTTTAAGGTGATTGACATGCAGATTCAGATTTTCTATCACTTTCTTTGTGCCTGAATCGTTAGCTTCAAAATAGAGAATCACAGAATCAACTGACTCTAATCTTTGCTTAAAAGTCTTAATATTAAATTCAAACTGAGCGGGTAATTCGTTTCCTTTTTTTATCTCATTCTTTTCACCGGCAATCTCTATTCCGAATACCCAGCTAAGTATGGATTTCCTAGGTTTGGCATCAAGCGATACTTCAAGTACGGGAGGCGAAAGGCTTGTCAGACCTGAATCTGCATTCAGTATTTCGCTGAATATAGGTTTATCGGAAGACATTTTCAGAATGAGCAAATCGGGAAAAGTATTATCCTGAGGTGCATTAACAGCAGGACTGCGGTTCAACGTAATTCTGCTATCTTCGATTCCGCATTTTTCAGTCAAATATTTTTTAACTGAAGTGAAGCTTTCCTGTACCTGCACCGATCCGATTACAGGCGAAATAAATAACTTTGCTTCGGGATTAGTTTTTAAGAAATTCGATGTATAGTTAAAGCTTTCTGCAAGATTTATTTCAAAATTATTATTTGAATACTTTGCCGTCTTGACGCAATCATCCTTAAACATCGAGGCAACAACAGGTACACCTTTCACGAAAAACAGATACGGGATATTCTGTTTAATATTCTGAACCTGCTCAGTTCTTGCGGTAATTTCCATTGCCTGAGTTGATATACTGAGAGCAATCCCGGACGGCACTACATTCTGAATTCTTTTTTTTACGGGTTTTGCCAGATATAAATCAAGTTTTCCCTTACCTCCCGGTCTGTCCGATGAAAATACGGCTTCTCCTGTCGGCAGAATTGTCAAATCTGATTCATCGTACCGCGTATTCAGCGATTCTAAAGGATATGGTCTCTGCCAATGCCCGTCTTCATAAACTGAAATAAATAAATCATAGCCGCCCAAACCCTCCTGTCCGTCTGATGCAAAGAAAAGAGTATCGCGTGCTAAAAGAAAAGGTGTAATTTCATTACCGGGTGTATTCAGTTCCTTAAGATTCACTGCGGCTCCAAATGAGCCGTTATCCTGACGGAATGCCATCCACAAATCTGTGTCTCCGTCCCCTGAATTCATATCGGAAGAAAAAATTATAATTGAGCCGTCGGGAGAAACTGTCGGATGAGCAACGAATCCGTCAAAAGCTAAACCATCAAGCGGCACAGGTTTTGTCCACTGTTTCCTTCTGTTTTGAGTAAGAAATAAATTCAAAAACGAGCGGCTCTCTGACAAGCGGTAAGTAGAAAAATATGCCAGGTCTCTCGATTCAAAAGTTATGTAAGATTGATTATTCCTTGATTTGTTCAAATCGCCGTATATCAGAGCAGGCGGTGTAAATGCGGAATTATTGAACTCACTTGTATAAAATTTCGAGTAGCCTGTTTCAGTTGAATTAAAATATAATAGATTTTCGAATCGGTTCCAGCTTGGTGCAAAATCATCCGATTCGGTATTTAAAATTAAAATATTCTGAGCCTCTCCCCACAGTGGAACTTCAGAGCTGTTCTGGGCATAAGAATAATTACAACAGCATAAGCAAACGAAAAAACTCAGATATATAATTTTTTTTTGCATACAATTATTCTATCGCCCTAAAAATAATTTCTCTTATACTTATTTCAAAATCAAGTTAGAAATTCTGAATTCTGAATTCTGAATAAATTTCCTTTTGCAATACCTTAAAATCTGTGCAATCCCTTATTCAGACTATCTTCTCTTTACAAACTTTATGAACTTTACAAACTTTACAAATTTAATAAACTATCTTTTAATCCGTGATTCAGACTATCTTCTCTTCAATTCATAATTCATAATTAAAAATCCGCTCTTTTTACCACGAAAAGAAAAGAAGTTCTAAAAAAAACCGAAACTCACTCTTTCTCCAACTGCTCCATTATTTCGTCGCTGATGTCATAATTAGAAAAAACATTCTGAACGTCATCATGCTCTTCGAAATAATCCAGAAATCGCATTACTTTTTTTGCATCGTTTATATTTTCTACAGTAATGGTTTGCTTCGGCAGATACTCAGGTTTGCTCTCGGTAACCTCAAATTTATTCTGCTCAAAATATTTATTACAAAGATACAGCTTATCGAAGGGACAGATAATTCTTGATTGGTCGGTATCGTAATCCAAATCGTCAGCACCTGCTTCGAGAACATGCTCTAAAATATCGTCTTCTTCTTTTCCGTTAGTTTTAATTGTAACAACTCCCCTTCTGTCGAAATTCCACGCAACAGAATTAGCCTCTCCCAGATTGCCTCCCAACTTTGTCATCGTAGAACGGATTTCGGCAATAGTTCTGTTTCTGTTATCTGTAACGGTTTCAAGAATCACCGCACCGCCGTTAGGACCATATCCCTCGTAGGTGAGTTCTTCATAAGTAACACCCGCAATTTCACCCGTACCTTTCTGAATGGCACGTTTTATATTTTCGGCTGGCATATTTACTGATTTAGCATTCATAACTGCAAGACGCAGACGCGGATTTGCCTCGGCATCGCCTCCGCCTTCTCTTGCGGCTATAGTGAGTTCCTTGGAAATCCTTGTGAAAACCTTACCGCGTTTGGCATCCTTTGCGGCTTTTTTGTGTTTGATATTTGCCCATTTGCTATGACCTGACATAACGGTTCCAACTATTTATTAATAAAATGATTTTCAATTTGTGCAAAACCCGAATATGCAATTTAAAAAGCAATTTCATAATATCTAAATTATTTAATTAAAGATAGCATTAATCATTGTGTATTGGTAACTAAGTAAAGAAAACTAAAAAAATGTCATTCCCATGAAAGTGGGAATCCATTGTATTTCATTTTGTTATAGATACCCGCTTTCGCGGGTATGACAATAAATCTATACTTAATTAACAATGCCAATCATTATAAAAGTATTAAAAGATATTTTGATATTATAAAAATTTGTGCTATTTTAGTAGTCCTTTTGATTTAGAGGATTAAAAATTATGGCAAAAAAAGAAGCACGCGTAATAATTACGTTGGAATGTACAGAAGCAAAAAAAGAAGGTAAACCCGCTTCAAGGTACACTACGACTAAAAATAAGCAAAATACAACGGAAAGATTGGAAATTAAAAAGTACAATCCATTCCTCCGTCGTCATACGCTTCACAAAGAAGTAAAATAAATTTACAATTTATTTTCAGCTTTTTTATATTTAAGGGATACGACTATTATGCCGTATCCTTTTTTATTATTTTCTCCCCCAACTCAAAAAAACTGTCATTCCCGCGAAGGCGGGAATCCATCTTTGTTCTCAAAAATTCTTGAAACCCTCGTTCCCACCGCTCTGCGTGGGAATGCAGTCCGAACGCTCTGCGTTACTTATTAATGTTATCTGAACAGACGAGTGCGTCCGTTCTACCAATCTTCGCCCTCCCCTTGGGGAGGGTCGGGGTGGGGTTTCCTTACTCTACCACCATAATTTTCCTCACAAAAACCTGCCTTGCAGTCTGCACCTTCACAAAATAAATACCGGATTGCATACCCTGGATTGAAACCGCAATTTCCTCAGAATCCGCTGTCTCACTCAGCACAAAGCTACCCTTAATATCATAAATTTCTATTTTCCGTAAATCAAAATCTTTACTTTTTATAATCAACATTTTATTTTCCTGTGCAATCCTTATGTCATCACTTGTTATTGGTGGTTCAGTAACTGAGGATGGAAGCATGTTTATGGAAAGTAGATGAATATTATTCTTTCCTGAAATTAATAAATAATTATTTCCATTTGATATATATATTGGGTTATTACCTTGTATTGAACAAGTTGAAACAGCTGTATCACTACTAAAATTCCATATTTGATTATTTAGAGGTGAGGGATTAAATAATGATGTTCCTCCAAAAAGTAAAAATTGACTATCAGGTGAAAAGTTAACTGAAAAATACATATTACCTAATTTCGAAAAGGGATAAGCCTTGTAAATAGTATCTGCTTGCATATCCCAAACATAATTTGAACCACCGCTTGTATCTATTTTAGTACCTGCCATATACCTGCCATCACTCGAAAAGGATAAATAAGTGTAATATTTTTCCTGATAATTTTCTAAAATCGTATCAACCTGCCAGTCGCTTGTTCTGTACTTTACAAGTCTGCCGTAACCCACATCATATCTTGTATAATCAAACTCATAACTTACTACAAATGTGTTACCATCAGGTGAATATGCAATAAATCGTGGCATAACTTTGTTTTCAAGTTTAATCCATTTTACTATTGTATCTGCATCCAAGTCAAATACCATTAATCTTGCAGTATCTGACATATTATAATTGTCAGGATACTTATTTTTAATTGAAGTATTACACACAAGGTATTTGCCATCTGGTGAAAGAGCATTTATTCCCACAATATAATTTGTATCATTACCATTTGCATGGAAATTTTTAATTATGTTCTTTGTTGTTG
>JBAYGQ010000237.1:0-5007 GCA_041666585.1 Bacteroidota bacterium | reverse complement strand
CGGTAATAAAGAAATTTATACTGTGCCGGCTGAAGGCGGCGAACCCGTAAGAATAACATACAGTATGGACATAGGTGATATGTCCGAGAGAATGGGACCGGATAAAATTATTATGCAATGGTCGGCTGACGGCAATAAAATACTTTACAGAGGCAGACAAGACCAGTGGAACTCACTCTGCGGAAACCTCTTTTTAGTTTCCAAAGACGGTGGTTTGCCGGAGGAATTGCCGCTTCCCCGCGGCGGTTTTGCTTACCTTTCACCCGACGGAACAAAGCTTGCTTACAACAGAATTTTCCGTGAATTCCGTACCTGGAAACGCTATCGGGGCGGTCAGGCTGATGATATCTGGATTTATGACTTCAAGACAAAAAAAGTTGATAATATTACAAACAACGAAGCTCAGGATATTATCCCGCTTTGGTTCAAAGATAAAGTCTATTTCCTTTCGGACAGAGACCACACTATGAATCTGTTTTGTTATGATATGAATTCGAAACAAACAAAAAAAGTAACCGATTTTAAAGAATTTGATGTTAAGTTTCCTTCGCTCGGCGGAGATAATATTGTGTTCGAAAACGGTGGATACATTTATATTTTAGATTGCAATACAGACCAATCGAAAAAAGTAAATATTGAATTGGGTGAGGATTTGGTTACTGCACGTCCCAAATTTGTGGATGTAAAAAAGAGTGTTACAAACTTTGAAATCTCTCCGGACGGCAAACGTGCTTTATTCGGCGCCAGAGGCGATTTATTCACAGTTCCCGCAGAGAAGGGCAACATCCGTAATCTAACAAAAACCTCAGGTGTTCACGAAAGAAATTCTGTATGGTCTCCTGACGGTAAATGGATTGCTTATGTCAGCGATAAAACCGGTAACGATGAAATCTGGCTCACAAACCCCGAAGGTACCGAGCAGGTTCAGATTACAAACGATGCACAGTCTTATCGTTTTGAATTAAAATGGGCGCCTGACAGCAAAAAAATTCTTTGCTCCGACAAAGCAATGAGACTTTATTATGTTGATATAGATTCCAAGAAAACTACTGAAATCACTCAATCCAAAACATGGGAAATCCGCGATTTCAGTTGGTCGCCCGACAGCAAATGGATTGCATACACAGATGCTCATCCCGAAAACGAAGCATCAGTTGTTTATATCTATTCTCTGGCAAACGGAAAAATAAATCAGGTTTCTGATGAATTTTTCGACAGCGGAGAACCGGTGTTTTCTCAAAACGGAAAGTACCTTTTCTTCACATCGAATCGTACATTCAATCCGAACATGGGCAACTTCGAAATGAGTTATGTCTATAACAGCATGACTACAATTTTCGGAGTTACTTTGCAGGATACTGTGCAATCACCTTTCAAGTTTGAAAGCGATGAAGCAAAACCTGAGTCCGATAAACCAGACGAAAAAGCCGATGCGGATAAATCTAAAACCGATACAAAAAAGTCTACAAAAGAAACAGTTGCTGATGTAAAAATTGATTTCGCCGGAATTAAAGACAGAATCTTTGAAATGCCGGGTCCTGCAGGATATTACAATCATCTTGTTTCTATTAAAAATAAATTGTACTACGTTACGAACTCCGCCGGTAAACCTGCTCTTATGGCTTATGATTTCGATGATAAGAAAGAAACTAAAATCGGAGATTTCAGCGGATTTGAAATTTCTGCCAACTGTAAAAAGATTTTAATTTCAAAAGACGGAAATTACTATATCACAGATTTAAAAGAAGGCATAAAACTTCCCGACAAAGCTCTTGATTTAAGCGATATGAAAGTATCTCTGAATCCGAAAGAAGAATGGAAACAGATTTTTGATGAATGCTGGCGCCAGATGCGGGATTTCTTCTATGCACCAAATATGCACGGTGTTGACTGGAAAGCTATGCACGACCGCTATGCCGAGCTATTGCCTTATGTAGTGCATCGTTCAGACCTGACTTATATAATGGGAGAAATGATTGCAGAATTGAATTGCGGTCACTTGTATGTCGGCGGAGGCGAAATGCCTCATGCAGACAAAGTGCCTATCGGTTTACTCGGTGCAAGATTTGAACTTGACAAATCAAGCGGATTTTATAAAATCACAAAAATTTACCCGGGCAGAAACTGGGCGGAAGAAACACGTTCGCCGTTAACAGAGCCAGGAATTGACGTAAAAGAAGGCGATTATTTGATTGCGGTTGACGGAGTGAAACTTAGTGCTGAAATTCAGCCTTTGCAGGCTTTAATAAATAAAGCTAATAAATTTGTTACTCTTAAATTCAATTCCAAACCGAGTGAAAGCGGTGCTAAAGAATATACAGTCAAAACAATATCCCGTGAAGCCGGATTGATTTACTACGATTGGGTAGAAACCAACCGCAAAAAAGTAGAAAAAGCCACAAACGGCGAGGTAGGTTATATTCACATACCGAATATGGGATTAGATGGACTGAACGAATTTGTTAAATACTTCTATCCACAGACACGTAAAAAAGCATTAATTGTAGATGACCGTTATAACGGAGGGGGCTTTGTATCTAATATGATAATCGAACGTTTGCGCCGTGTAATGACAATGGTAGGAATTGCCCGTAACCAACAACATGCAGAGCCATACCCCGATGCCGTATTCAGCGGTCCTATGGTATGCCTTGTGAATGAACTTTCTATGTCCGACGGCGATATGTTCCCGTATCAGTTCAAGACAGCAGGTCTCGGAAAAATTATCGGACGCCGTACCTGGGGAGGTGTAGTTGGTATCCGCGGCACCCTGCCTTTACTTGACGGAGGCTATTTAATGCGTCCCGAATTTTCCCACGCAGGCACTTCGGGAGATTGGATACTCGAAGGTGTGGGTATGGTTCCCGATATTGACGTGCAGAATGACCCCGCACTCGAACAGCAGGGCATTGACCAGCAGTTAGACAAAGCATTGGAAGTAATCCGCGAGGAAATGAAAAAAGATATTAAACCGAAAATACCTGCTATTAAGCCTTTCCCCGATAAGAGCAAATAGCAGACAGATTGAGAATGAATAAATCGAAAAGCCGGAGCTAATGATAGACTCCGGCTTTTTATTTAAAATCAATATCGATTCTCTTACATCGTCTCCAACAACTTCTTTACTATTTCATTAGGTGAAATGTTGTCGGCTTCGGCATTGAAGTTCGTTACAAGGCGGTGACGGAGAACAGGGGAAGCTACAGCACGCACATCGTCAATATCGGGAGTGAATCTGCCGCTGAGAGCCGCACGCGATTTTGCTCCGAGAATTAAATACTGCGAAGCTCTCGGTCCCGCACCGTAGCTGATGAAATCTTTTATTAGCTGTACTGAGCCGTTTCCGGGACGTGTCTTGCGTACTAAATCTACAGCGAACTGTATCACATTATCTGCAACAGGTACACGGCGGATTAAATTCTGGAATTCAATAATTTCCTTTGCATTCAAAACTTTTTTTACATCGGGAACATACTCGGCAGTTGTTGATTTCACTATTTCAATTTCTTCGTCGGAACTCGGATAATCAAGCCAGATATTAAACATAAACCTGTCCAATTGTGCTTCGGGCAAAGGATATGTCCCCTCTTGCTCAATCGGATTCTGAGTTGCAAGAACAAAGAAAGGCTCTTCGAGTTTCAGAGTATTTCCTGCAGTAGTTACCTCATGTTCTTGCATAGCTTCAAGCAGAGCAGACTGGGTTTTAGGTGGAGTACGGTTGATTTCGTCGGCAAGAACAATGTTAGCGAAAATAGGACCCTTGACGAAACGGAAAACTTTTTCGCCTGTGCTGATGTTATCTTCAATTACCTCGTTTCCGGTAATGTCTCCGGGCATTAAATCGGGTGTAAACTGAATTCTGTTGAATTTCAAATCCAAAGCTTTGGACAAAGTGCTGATTAACAAAGTTTTTGCAAGACCGGGAACACCGATTATAAGGCAGTGTCCTTTTGCAAAAAGTGCAACAAGAAGTTCGTCCACAACAGGTTTCTGTCCGACAATTACTTTAGAAATTTCATTACGCACAGCGGAGATTGCTACCGCTAATTTTTCAATCCCCTGAATATCGTTCATCTTTTCGCTCATAGTTCTCTTATTTCTTTTTAATATTGGTTTATAAATTTTTTGATATGACGCAGAAAAGAAAAGTAAATTGATAGAAATAATAAAAAACTCATCTCAAAGCAAAAAGCAAGGAGATGAGTTAAATAATAAAACAAAAAATTATTTACCGATACTATCAATTTCTTTTTGGTATCTGTTAGGCCGGATGCTAATGTTATACTTTAGGGCAAAAGCGTCCTGTGCTTTTGCAAATTCAGCATCAAGCATCTTTTCTTTAGTTCCGATATGTGTATTCAATTGTCCCATCCGCTCAATATCTTTTGGTGTAATTTTATCTTTTCTTTTCAATATATCTACCATTTCTTTGAAATCGGTTGCTACTGCAGATTTATAGAAAGTCAGCAGGTTCATTGCTGCTTGCTTGAATTCACCGTTTCCTTCAAATTTATCTAGATTTGTAATTTCTGTAATTGAAGAATCAATCCTTGTCTTAAGTTCGAGCAATTTGCTTTCCATTTCTACTGCATCTGCTTTCTCAAAAGTTTTAGTAAGTTCAATAAATTTTTGGATAATGCTTGACTGTGCGTTAATAATATAGTCATTGTATTGTATAGGTGTCATCTTTGGTTGTTCGGCTTTTTTTTCGCCACAACTTTCGATTATAAATGCAATACTTATTATTAACAAAACAGAAAAAGTAAATTTTTTCATAGGATGCTCCGAATTATTTTAAAATTTTGGAAGATATTTAAAATGAAATTAATATTTTTGCATTGAATTTCCAATTATTTTGAAAAATGTTTGCCTTTGAGCAATAAATTAATTACATTTGTCAGTTCGTAATATCAATATTTAATATAATAAATATCCGAAAAATTCTTTTCGGATGTTCACGTCAGAAAAAAAATAAATTTTATAAGAAACAAATAAATAATTATAAAT
>JBAYGQ010000236.1:0-5030 GCA_041666585.1 Bacteroidota bacterium | reverse complement strand
CCACGCCAGCCGCCCGGAAGAGCTGAAAAACCGCTTTCGTTTGACGCTCCGGTGTTTGGTCTAAACCACAAACCATCATCTCCTTCTAATGTACCTTTGCTTTTCATTTTTCCGCCGGCTCCACTCTCTCCACCAAGATTTGATGTTAGTGTTGTCCATTCTGTATCAGTAGGTATATGCCAGCCTGCCGGAGCTAACCCCCTTGGGTCATTAACGGCAAACCAGTTGTATAATTTACCATAAATTTTACCTTCATCTAAACTGTTACCATAATAGCACCAGGCACCTGTTTTTAATTTTGCCCATATTTTAGGATCTTTAACTTCAGGAATTGTATCTCCGTTTCTGTAATGGTCAACATCAAGATTCTTTTTCATCCAAACTTGTGTACCTATTAAAATAGTAGAGTCAGTTTCTTTTTCACTTAAGGAGGGATAAGAAGTTTTAGCAGGTTTTGAATTAGGCAAAGTTTTATCTTCAGAACAGGATGAAATAAAAATAATTACAAATAAAACAATGAAAAATGGAATAAGATTCTTCATACATCACCTAACAATTAAATGAACGATTTTTTTTAATTGCAAATATAACATTTCTCCTCATATTTTTCGTCTAATTGAATTTTTTATTTAAAAGCATTTTGTAAATTCTAAAAAAAAGTATATTTTTGTAATCTTGATATTTTATTTGAAACAAAAGGTATTGAAATGGCACGACGTTGCGAATTAACCGGAACAGGACCTATGTCAGGTAATAATGTTTCGCATGCGAATAACAGAACCAGAAGACGCTTCCTTCCGAATTTACAAAAGAAGAAAGTCTGGCTTCCGGAAGAAAAGCGTTTTATCACGATTAAAGCTACTGTTAAAGCTTTTAAAACACTCGACAAAAAAGGCTATGCCGCTATGATGAAGGACCTGAAAGCAAAAACAGCTTAATTGATTTTGCTTAAGGCAGTACCAAAAACTTCTTCATTTCAGATTCCTTTATACTACCGTCGGACTCATACATTTTTACTTTGAATATATAAACTCCCGTTTCAAGGGAGTTTGCTTTTTTGTCTAAACCGTCCCATTCCACTCCGCCGTTACCGTCGTCTTCTTTCAAAATTCTGATTAAATCGCCGCTGAGGTTCATAATAATAACTTCGCATTTTGCGGGAAGTCCGGCAAAGTAGATATTTTCTTTCACATTCTTTCTGATTGGATTTGGATATATATAAGCAGATTCACCGTCATTTTCGAAAAGTACAAATCCAATTGAACTGCCCGCCCCTGTAGTCATTTTGTTTCCGGAAAGAGCAGTTGTGTTTTTTACATTCAGGAAATAATTTTTTCCTCTTGAAGATAAGGGCTGGTTGTTATCAAGAAAGATATTGACGCTTGTATTGTTTGTAGGATTCAGTTCAATTCTGCTGATAATACCGTAAGGTCTTAGAGAATAATTTGACAGATTTTCAGCAGAAGATTTTTCGACCGGTTCGGAATAGTCAAGCAGTAGTTCTTTGTTTGACAGAACTTCTATTTTTTTCAGGAATAGTTCAAGCGGATTAACCTGACTTACTATATTAAAATCGATGTCTTTCTCTAAGGTCGGTGAATTGTAATAGTCTCTGATTGAATGAATCCGCAACCAATAATTACCCGTATCCAATGGAACAGAATTTGATATCAGCACGGAATTATCGTTAAGCTGAACACAGGAGACAGCACTGAACATAGACTCTTTTGTGCTGTTTAAAAATTCAAAAGCAGAAGGTTCAATCTGAGTTTCAGGAAGCCTGCCGTTAAAAGTTATTTCGAGAGAGTTCATTGTGCTTTGTTTGACTTGAACAGGCTCAATCGGAGAATGAGTGTAAACATATACAACTGATGATAAATCGCTCAGAGAATCAGGCATTTGTGGATTGACAGCTCTGACAGCAAAACTATTCTGAGTATTTTTTTTCAGACCGGATAATTTATAATTGTTGTCAGTAGTTGTACCGACTATTTCAGCAGAGAAATCATTTATGATTTTTAATAACTGATAATAAGTAGCATCTGAAGAAGTCTGCCACTTGAAAACAACTGAAGTATCGCTGTCAGACCAGCCCTCTAAACCGAGAGGGGGGGAAGGACGGAGGCTGTTATTGTATTCGAAAAATCTTGTTTTGTTAAAAGTGCTGATACCCAATTCTTTGATACCGTTACCGTCAAAATCGTGAATAAGAGCAGTGTTTGAGTATGTATAAGGATAGAACCAGAGAGGTTCGAAAGTACTTTTTATGCTGTTCCATTTCATTACAAATGTATTTGGGAAAGCAATTATGACGATTTCGTCTCCGGGCTTAGAGTCGAGATTTCCTGCGGACACACCGTTCTGATAATCAAGACCACCGCGAACACCGTAAAAATGCTCTTTCCAAACAAAGTCATATTGATTGGGTGAGGTGGCTTTCAGAAGCCTGTATGTCCAGACGGGTTCCCCCGCTTCATTTTTATTAAAAGTTTCATTAGTACCGAAATTGCCGATTAAAACAGACGGCTTACCGTTCCCATCCAAATCAACAGAGCTAATGTATTGTTCGCTGTTTGAGATGTTAGTTGAATCTATAAATTCAAGGTTAAAACGGGAATTACTGTATTCAAAGATAAAGACGTTACCGTTTCTGTTGCCGAAACAAATTTCTACTTTGCCGTCATTGTCAAAATCACCGATAGCACATCCAGGGAAGGTACCTATATATTTGTAGGGTTGGGGTAAAGTTGCTACTCCGATAGAACTATACCTGCCGTTTGCTTCTTTAAATGCGATAAAGGAAGTATCGGAAAATGCAATCAGTTCCTGCTTTGAGTCCTTATCAATATCGAAAAATGCAGAGCCGACGAGATTTCCTGTAATTGTATCGGAAAATAGAATGCGTGAAAACGGAGACTCACCGCTTGTCCGAGGCTGAAACAAGGCACTTGATTGATAAGAAGAAGCTAATATTTCGGGGATTCGGTCGCCGTTCGAATCACCGAATGCTCTCGGTAACCATGTGTTATTCAAAGAATCTTTTGCCTTGAAACTTCCGTCTTCGAATTTATAAACTTTAATTCCACCCCAGCCTCCGTTCGATATATCATTGATGGAAACGCAGGATTTATTATCATTGTAAAAATCAGCAACAGAATTACAGAGCCAGGCATTTGGCAGATTGAAACTCCTTTGTCTGAAACCTGTCTCAGGGAACATATCAGTTGAACGAATGAAAGATATGGCTGAATCACATTTTATATCTTTTCCTGCATAGGCTTGAGCCATTGCCTCCATTTCTGTTCCTGCGGCGGCTTCGGACTGAATCAGCAGGTAATGATATTTTGAATATTTTTCGGTTTCCGATAATTCGCTATAAGAACCGGTGCTGTTTTTAGGTCTGAATCTTACATTGAAGAAGCTGGGGTAATTTGTTTCTGCTGTCAGAAGGACAATTCTTGAATTATTAAAATAAGCAGGAATGGCTTTCAGACTGATAAAGTTTAGTTTTGTATTATCGGAAATAATATTAATTGCATTTCTTTGTTCAATAG
This sequence comes from Bacteroidota bacterium, assembly GCA_041666585.1. GTDB lineage: Bacteria > Bacteroidota > Ignavibacteria > Kapaibacteriales > UBA2268 > JBAYGQ01. The sequence goes on along the minus strand of JBAYGQ010000236.1, from coordinate 1,476 downwards.
TTCTGTTATTTTTCATTCTTGCTAAAATTCTGATAACATAGCTTGTATCTTTAAGATTGGAGATATTTAGTACAGCAAGTGTATCATTAATCATCTGAATATCTTGCGGATTAGAGATTGACTGCCATGTTTCGGGTACAAGACCTTCACCGATGTAAAGTTCAAAGTTTTTTAACAAGGGTGCAATTACTGAACCTGTAATGTTTATTGATGCGGTTTTTGAACGGTTGACTATTACATCATTACGCGGATAAGTAATTTCGATAGTGGATTTTTCAATGTTATCTACGGCTCTTTCTACATTCAGAATTCCTGCTCCGAAAAAAATATCCCATCCGTCATCACCCGCTTCAGTTGTTGTAGATTTCAGAATTCCGGCAACTTCTTTCGACTTCAAAGTGGAATCTAGTTCAAATAGTAATGCGGATGCCGCAGAAACAAAAGGAGCAGAAAAAGAAGTCCCGCTCTTTTTAGAATAGCCTCCGTAAGGGATTGTAGTCATTATATCATTTCCCGGAGCGGTCAGACCGATTCTTGTGCCGTAATTGCTGAAAGATGACCTCTTACTGTCTTTATTCACTGAACCGACTGAAATGCACTCTTCATAATCCGAAGGATAATGGTTCAAATCCCAGTTATTGTTACCTGAAGAAGCAGGCATAACGCAACCCATAGAAGCAGCAAATCTGATAGCTTCGTGCATCAGGTTAGAGGCATAAACCTCACCGAAACTGAAATTCAATACTTTTGCTCCGTTTAGTGCAGCGTAAACAATAGCACGGGATATGTCGTCTGATTCTGCATTACCTGTTGCATCGAAAGCACGAAGAACCATAATCTTTGAATTATAAGCTAAACCAATCATACCTTCGTGATTATTACCCTGTGCGGCAATCACTCCGCTGACGTTTGTACCGTGTCCGTGTTCGTCCTGCGGCAAAGGATCTTGAGAAAAGTAATCTCCGATATTTCCGACAGTCTGGTCAACGAAATCATAACCGATAACATCGTCAACAAAGCCGTTGCCGTCGTTATCAATTCCGTCCAAATCACCGGAAACACCTTCTCTGACTTCGGTAGAAAGCCATGGGTCGAATTTGCCGTTGCCGTTTATATCTTCGGCTGTGTTAATCCAGAATTGATTTTTTAAATCAGGATGCTCCCAGTCTATTCCGGTATCAACCACACCGATTATAATATTTTTTCCTGTAGCTTTAACCCAGGCTTTATTAGCAAATATTGTTTTAAGAGCCCACTGGTCAGGGTATTTGGGGTCATCAGGAATAAACTCTTTAGCCTGTTCAATCCGGTAAATATAATTTGGTTCAACCGAAACAACGCCGTCAGTCTTACGGATTTGATTAATCAGCATTTCCGGATTGTCATTATCAGATATATCCAATACAAAATAATTCTGCAATTTGTTTGCATAAATTTCCTGAGACTTGTTCAATCTATGTTTCTGAATAAAATTTT
>JBAYGQ010000235.1:0-5047 GCA_041666585.1 Bacteroidota bacterium | reverse complement strand
ATAAGGTAATCGAAATCTTTGTCCTCCAGATGATACTTTTTATTACAGAAATGGCAGACTATTTCACGGTTACCGTCGCTTTTCATACCTTTTATTTCATCGGGACCGAGAGTAAGCAGTTTATTCATAAATCCTGTTTTAGTACATCTGCAGAAGAAATCCACAGGTGTCGTTTTGATAACAGTGAATTCAGTATTCAGGGTTTTATTCAGGATTTCCTCAGGTGTAACGCCGCTTTCGATAGCTTTCAATAAATCGAAATTTTCTTTTAATGTATGAACCATTGTTTCAAACTGAGAATGTGATGAGCCGGGCATAGCCTGCAGAATGAATCCTCCCGAAGTCTTAATCATACCGTTTTCGTCGAAGGAAACAGTGAGAAGAATTTTCGTTGGTATCTGCTCGGACTGAGAATAATACAGTTCCAAATCATCAACTATTGTGCCATTGCTTATATCTACAATACCCGTAACAGGTTCGGTTTTGTCGTAAAATATTTTTGATACTCTCAGAGTTCCGTAACCGAAAAGATTTTCCGATTGTATTTCATCAACACCGAATACTGTTATCCTGTCGTCGAAATTAATATATCCCCGTGCTTCTCCTGCGTGAACAGCTTCGGTATAGATTTTCGTGATTAGTCCGTCGCCGGAAAAATCGAGAATAGCCCGCTCTTCACCCTTGAAAAAGGAAGCTGTCAGGGTAACGGAAGAAAGAGCCAAAGCAAGAAAATAAGCGGCTTGCGGCGGCAGATTATGCTTTTGCTGAGCATTTAATACTGTAACTGAATTTTTCAGAAAAGTAGCACGGAACATACCGTCCTTAGTCATTAATCGAGTGAATCGGTCTCTGTTAATGAATTTTGTTTTTATATCAGGCATTTTTTCCCTTTTTGTTTTAAAGTTTTATTTTGACATTTGTCAATTATTTCAAATTATTTATTAATAATTTATAATTTTACTATATTTGTTATCGGACAAAGTATGAAATTATTTTTTTATTTCAATAAATAGTGAAAAAGAAATTATTTTTTAAGTCCAAGGGCATTTCAGAAAGCAACAACAAACAGAAAATATAGTATTCTTTATGTAATACGGAGATATATGATTAAGAAATTCATACTCGGTACATTCCTTTCTATTTTCTTTTTACTTCCGGTAGCGGCATTCGCACAGATATACGTGGGTGCGGGACCGGAGTACGTGCTTCCGATGGGGGAGCTGAATGAAAGGAATAAATCGGCAATCGGTGTAAGCGTGCAGTTGGAAAACAGGTATATCTGTCAGTTCTGGTATGGTATTCGGTTCGATTACATTCCTTTCGACAAGAAAGAAGGATTGCTTGAAGGACTTACTTATTTCAAGAACGGATTTTACATTTCTCCTGAATTCAGATATAATTTTGTCGGAGGAGACTGCCGCAAATATGACTGGATACCTTATGCTCAGGGATTGTTAACATTGAGTTCAATCGGCAACACAGACGAATTCAGTCGTCTTGGAGTAGGAGGTGCTTTGGGTGCCGGAATTGCCTATAGTTTCAGCATGTTTAATCTTTGCTGGATGCTTGATTTGAATGCAATGTACTCTGCACCTAATTTTTTATACAGAGCAGACGGGCGTTCCTCACTGCAATCAATTAATGTTGGTCTTACTTTGAGTGTACGATTATGATACGAAAACATACTCATTTGTCAAAATTCTGCCTGCTGTTGATAGTTGTTAGTCTTAGTGTTCTGTTTTCAAACTGTTCGACACCTAAACCGTCAACTGACTATGCAGTAAGAATAAAACCGGATTATCAGGCAAAGCCCTATACTACAGAACCTGTAGAACAGTATTTTACCAAAGAACCGAACAGCGGTAAAGCGAGAAATGCCGCTACTCTCCGTGGAATGGTTTACGGTATTAGGATTAATGTTTTTACAGATTCATTAGGCAATCCGGTAAATATGAAAAAATATGTGTTGTTCCGTGATTCTCTTGCCGCAGGTGATTTGAATCCGAGAATAGAAGAAATTCCATTGGAATATGTCGATTTGATGGGACCTAAAATCGGCTTGGGTGAGAACTGGTTCGAAAATTATAATAACCCGCTCGACCCGAAAGCTATTCGTGAAGTGCGAATTGATACCGTAGTTACCGGTCCTAGCGGAACAGTTGAAAATGACTGCAACTGTAATCCACCGTGGCAACTGGAACTATCCTGTCCATGTGCGAAGAGGGAACTGAAATGGTATTTCGCAGAGATTCGTCTTGGTTACGCAAATTATAAGGACAGAAGCGGAATTGGGCTACCTGAAACCGGCTACGATGCTTTATTCGGAGAAATTGCCACAGGTGTCAGGTTCAGCGGTGATAAGAGCTGGGGCATCGGTTTAGCCTATTCGTCGGGAGTTCCGCTTTATAATACATTCAGCGGTGAAAGACTGCTGAGACCAACGGTTATGCTCCACATGCGAAAGGATTTCGGTCCGCTTATTTGTTGTATCGAGCCTTTTGTATATGGTCAGTTCGGACTCTCTGTTGACGGTCTTTCAATAGATTTATTCAAAACGGTATCCTGCAAGGATTGCGAGAATAAAATAAACTTACCCGAACTGGATATGAGCCTTCCTCTGTCTTATGGACTCGGAGTAGGAATAGACATACCTTTCGCATCATTTCTGGATGTATCATTGGATGTCGGCTGGCGTTCAATCGGATTCGGCGAATCCCGCATACTTGGCGGTTTTTCGAATGCACCGAGCATAAGACGTGTAAACATGCTTGTTTTCCGAGCAGGTCTGACTTTTTAGCAATTATGTAAAACAAATATAAATAGCCATGAAAAAGAAAAATAATTTAGCAATGCAGAAAAGGAAGTTGATATACACCGGAGTATGGAGATTAGCGGATAGAGTCAGGACATTATTGATTCTGTTCGTCTCGGGTATATCAATTATTCTGATTTCGCAGTCATGCTGTGATTGTCCTTTGAATCCCGAAAGGACCACTACGATTCCTTGTAATGTTCGTGAAGCTACTATTACGCAGTTCAACCCCGGACAGGTAAAGGTTAACGATTCTACTATAATACCTGTAGCTGAGTATTCTATTCATACTTTTCAGTTTCCGTCGGATAAGAGCAGTTCAGGAACTACACCGAACGATGACAGATATACAAACGGCAGAAGTCAGGTTGTAATTGCACAGCGGGCTTTCTCTAACGGCACACCGTATTATGTGGCAGTTATGGATGAATTTCCTACAAATGCAGATATGAAAGGTGACATACTTGTTGATTCGATTTACTATACTGCAATTGTAAGTGATAGATATGCATTGATACGGTTCGGGGGATATATAACAAAACTTAATGCCAATCCGTTCAATGTACCGCCCTTTACAAGTGATAATGCAAATGATTTCTGCAATAAGATTCGCGATACAATTTCGAAAATGCCTAACAATATGTTAGACAAAATGCGTGACTCCGCAAAGAATCATCAGTATGGTGAAGGAATAACCGGTGCAATCAATTATGCAAATTATAATAGCGCACCTTATACTGTGCTGAACTCATCATTTGCTACAGTAACAGACTCTAATATTGTACCTTCTGCCGAAGATATTCAGGCTGTAAGGGATAGTGCAAATAAGAAAAAGGTTATTGCAGTTGAAGTAAGAATAGGGGATATGTTCTATTATATCGCCAAAAACGGTAAAGCATTTATTGTTACAGTTGTTGATATTAGAGACGGAACACTGCCTCCGTTCAAAAAGAGGTTATCATTAATGTTTAATCCTGTTGATTAAATGAGAAATTTTTGGAAATAATCATCGAGGCTATTCATGAAAATCGGTTATAAATTCTGTTTGTCGTTGCTGTTGATTACAATTATTTTAGCATCGTGCGAACCAAAATATTTTTACATCAAGCCTCCGGGCAATCTGAATAAGTTAATGAGTAAAAAAGATTCTGTGAATACTGCAAAGGAGGAAATCGCACCGGTTCAGATACCTTCAGGAAATTACAGCAGTCCTTACGGTCGCGAGTTCGGGTACGAACCCGATGCAAATTCTGTTTTTTCTTCTCGTGTATTGGCAAAAAAAGATTATTTCAGGGAAGCAGACGAGAAAACACTTGAGTATCTGACTAATAATACCGAGTCTCTGTCGTTTATTGATGATAAATCCGCTTTCATCGCACTGTCCCACATTCCGGATTCACGATACGCATCGAAGCAGGGAATTCCTGTCATGCCTGTAGGAGGAACGATAGCCGGGGGTACAGATATTCTTGAGTACAATGCACAGGCTGAAGAAAAATTCCTTGTGCTCGACGATAAAATCAACTCTCCCTTCTGGGACTCTCATCCTTTTGCTATTGATACGGTTATCGGTGACACAACCTATACAATGCTGTTGTGGTCTTCGGATAGGGATGCCCCATATTTGAAAAGAGTAGCCCTGAATTCAAAAGAGATTATGGAAAAAGGGAGTACCGATATTTATTATTCATTCCGCAAGAAGGCAAAGAGTGATAAAAACGCTCCATGGCAGGAAGCGAGGAAAATAGGCGGAGATGTAAGTCTGGCAGGATTCAATGAAGGTTCACCCTTTGTATTTTGTTTCTGCTATAACCCTAATCTATTTTTCTCTTCCAACAGAAATAACACTGATTCTAATGATTTTGATATTTATTCTGCAAAACTGAAAATTGATTTTGAAAATCTTACGATAGAACCTGACGGTAAAGCGGAAATGCTCGGCAAACAGCCGAAGTATTTAACGAACAGCAGTCGGGATTCTTCAATTAACAGTTTTAGCGATGACAGATTTCCCTTTATTGCAAGTCCGTTTGGAGACCCTTCGAAAAGATATATTTATTTTTCTTCGAACAGAAATTCTAACCGCGATGTAACTTATGCAAGAGTCAGACCGGAGTCGGATACATTGATGCTGAATGCAGGCAGTTATGACCTGTACCGTTTCCCATTGCCCAATAACGCAAATTATCGCTGTGAGCCTCCACCGCCGCCAAAATTATTTTTATTGGTACACGT
>JBAYGQ010000234.1:0-5068 GCA_041666585.1 Bacteroidota bacterium | reverse complement strand
TCATAATCAAACTGAGCAAAAAGTTTTTCTCTATTTTTTCTTACCTCTTCAACTATAATATCCTTAAACAAAATTAACCTTCCTTTTGGGTTTCGCAGTCAAATAGCTGATTACACTTGTTTCAATATATACTTTTTGTTTTTCCATAATTCTAATTCAAAACAAAACATTGTTTTCAAATACGTCTAAAATATTTTAAACAAAATTAAGTGTTATTTAGCATATATTAAGAACAGCCTTAATAATATATATTATAATTCAGATTTATCTTCCTGTTACCTTTTTGATTTTATCGGTTAATACCGGAAGTACATTGAAAAGGTCGCCTACAATGCCGTAATCGGCTAATTTGAAAATAGGTGCGTCTTTGTCTTTGTTGATTGCAAGAATTACCTTAGATGTTGACATACCGGCAAGATGCTGAACAGCACCGGATATACCGCAAGCTACGTAAAGAGAAGGTGAAACTGTTTTGCCTGTTTGTCCGACCTGCTCGCTGTGCGGGCGCCATCCTGAATCAACTACTGCACGCGAAGCACCGACAGCACCACCGGCAAAAGCTCCGGCTAAATTTTCGATTAAATTATAATTCTCGGCTCCCTTTATTCCGCGACCGCCGGAAACGATAACATCAGCTTCCAGAACATCGAGTTTACCTTCATTTTTCGCAACAGATACAACAAGCGCTTTGAAATCACTGTCCGATAGTTCCGGTGTAAACTGCTTAATATTCAGCGTAGCAGGTGAGTCAGACTTTGTCGCAGTAAATACGTTTGGACGAAGCGACAGAACTTTTGAATCAGAATAAAATTTTACTGAAACCTGTGCTTTTCCTGCATAAACGGGTTTCTTAACTAACAGGTCTGCATCCTGAACATCTATACCGACGCAGTCTCCGACATATCCCGCACCGAGTTTGACCGACATACGCGGAGCCAGGTCAAGACCTGTGGCATTAGCAGAAAAAATTATGCAATCGGCTCCCTCAGCTTTTGCAACCTGTTCAATACATTTTGCATAAGCAGTGTATGAGTATTTAGATAGCTGGTCATGGTTAACAATTGTCAGCTCGGCAAGTCCGTATTCAGCGGCAATTGCGGCTTGTTCGGGAGTTCCGTTAATTAAAACACCCGAAAAAGGAATGCCGAGTTTACCGGCTAAATCTCTTGCGGCTGAGATTACTTCGAGCGAAGTACGCTTCAAGGTTTCTTTTTGTGGTTCAAGATAAGCTAATATTTTTTTCATTTATTTATTACTCCAAATTTTCATTTCAAAATTATTAATCTATATAAATTTAATTTATTCTTTCTTCTAATTGTTAATTGTTCATTCTTAATTCTTAATTGATTAAATTACCTTTGCTTCTTCGTGAAGTAATTTTACGATTTCATCAATATCTGCTTCGGTATCGCCTACAACCTTATTCTGTCTTTGTTTTGACGGAATTGACATAGAGAGAACAGTAGTTTTTGCTTCAACTGAAACAGGCTCTCTTTCATCAATGGGTTTGGATTTAGCTTTCATAATATCGGGAAGCTTGGGATAGCGTGGGTCGTTGAGACCTTTCTGGCAACTGATTATGCAGGGTAATGAAGCTTCCACAATTTCTTTTCCCCCTTCGATATCGCGCTCTGCAACTGCTTTTCCGCCTTCAACTGTTAATTTGGAAACAACAGAAACAGAAGGGATGTCTAACATTTCACCAAGCAATGAAGGCATCTGGAGTGAATCATAATCAACGCTCTGCCTGCCCAAAAAGATAATGTCGGGATTTAGTTCTTTTATATAATTCGCCAGATTTGTCGCTACATAGTAGGAATCTGATGGTTCTTCGCCTTTAACGAGAACAACTTTATCAACTCCCATTGCAAGTGCAGTTCGGAGTATATCCGTAGATAATGCGGTTCCGACTGTAATTACTGTAACGGTACCTCCGTTTTTCTCTTTTAATCTGAGCCCTTCCTCAATACCGAGTTCATCATAGGGATTGACAATATACTTGATACCTTTCGGGTCAATTGTCTTTCCGTCCGGTCCGACAATGACCTTAGTTGCAGTATCCGGTACACGCGATACACACACTAAAATATTCATTAAATCTCCTGATAATTTATAATAAAATTTATTTCTAAAATTCTCTATAAAGTAGTTTAAATATTTACCGCTTCTCCGTAAGCCTGAGCGGCGGCTTCCATAATAGCCTCGCTCAATGTCGGATGAGCGTGAATAGTTTTAAATATTGATTTCGCAGTTCCTTCAAGAGTTCTCGCAATCCCGATTTCTCCGATAAGTTCGGTAACATCTGGACCAATAAAATGCGCACCAAGAATTTCCCCGTATTTCGCATCGAATACTAATTTGACGAATCCGTGAGCCTCGCCTATACCGTGAGCTTTTCCGCTTGCAAGATATGGGAACTTGCCGATTTTAACTTCATAACCGGCTTCTTTAGCTTTTGCTTCCGTTAGTCCAATACTTGCAACCTGCGGCTGACAGTAAGTACATCCCGGGATATTATTGTAATCAATACCTTCTGTTTCATGCCCTGCAATAAATTCAGCGGCAACGATTCCTTCTGCAGAAGCCTTGTGTGCAAGCCATGGGGCACCTGCAATGTCACCGATTGCAAATACATTCGGTATATTGGTTCGCATAAATTTATCAATTTTAATAAAGCCTCTGTTGAGTTCCAACCCGAGTGATTCAATACCTATATTTTCGACATTCGGTTGGATACCGATAGCATTTAAAGCGACTGTGGCGGTGAGCGTCTGCTGAGTGCCGTCCTTTTTCTCTATGATTACTTCAACACCGTTACCCTTAGCCTTTGCTGAGATTACTTTTGTATTTGTCAGCAAATCAATTTTTGCTTTTTTGTAATGACGTTCGAGTTCTTTGGAAACATCGGCATCTTCTACAGGCAGGATTCTGTCCATCATTTCTATTATTGTTACTTTTGTGCCGAATGAATTATAGAAATAAGCAAATTCAACTCCGATAGCACCTGCTCCCATTACGATTAAAGATTCGGGTATTTCTTTGGGAATCATCGCTTCCGTGCTTGTAATTATATTTTTTCTGTCAACTTCAATTCCCGGGAACTGACGCGGTCTTGCTCCTGTTGCGATTATCAGATTTTTGTAGTTTATTAAATCTGTTTTTTCGCCTTTATCGTTTGAGACTTCAATTTGTTTGGGTGAAATAATTTTTGCAGTACCTGAAACAAGCTGAACTTTATTTTTTTTGAACAGTTGCCCTATTCCCGTTGACATTTTGTTTGAAACGTCTCTGCTTCGTCTGATTACTTTCGTAAAATCAACTTTTACGTCCGAAAGTTCAAAACCGAAATCAGAACTTCGTTTAATGAAATTCATATATTCAGCGCTTTTGAGCAGTGCTTTTGTAGGGATGCATCCCCAGTTCAGGCATACTCCGCCGAGGCTGTCTTTTTCAATGCAGATAGTTTTCAGACCTAATTGAGATGCTCTGATAGCGGCTACATATCCTCCGGGACCTGAACCTATTACAACAACATCGCAGTCAAATGTATTCATTATTTTTTTCCTTCCAACTGATAAATGTTTAAGTCAACTCAATTTCAAAAAGTAAAATTACAAATTTTCAGTGTATTTATAAAAAGTAAGAAGTTGCATTTTGTTGTGTTTTACACGGATTTTTGATTTTAGCTTACCTAAATATTAATTTTCTTGCTATATTGCAAATTCTAATTATGCAAGTCTTTCGAAAAAACATTGATTTAATTTGAATTATTTTATTAAAATATTTATTTTGTTTTTTTTCCTGTTGGAACAAACTAATTGTCAGGACATCCCTCCGGCAAATAGTTTATTTGCAAAATATGGTGTTTTTGCCGGTTATAATATTAATCAACATTTAGCTGAATTCAGCAGATTACCTGGAGTGCCGAGTTGCTGTCCTAATTATGACGGCGGAACCGGCGGAGGTTTCTATTTCGGTTTCTCATACGAATTACCGCTTTATAATCGGATTATTTTCGGGGTAAGGGCATCTTACTCAATGCTTAACGCTACACTTCTTAAAAATGAAAGTACTTTGTTAAGTGTAGATAATTTGCTTGTTCCCGGAGAGTTCGAGCATCGGATAGATGCTTCTTTAGCTGTGTTAATGTTCAATCCTTCAATAGTTTTCAATGCCGATTTCGGACTTAATCTTAGTGCCGGAATTGATGCGGGAATTCTCATACAAAAGAAATTCGAGCAACAGGAGAAAATAGTAAAACCCGCTGACAAAGGTGTTTTTGTTGATTCAAGGTCAAGAATAAGAAATCAAAATTCGGGAGATATTCAGTCAACAAACCCCTTGTTTTTCGGTTTGGTTTTCGCAGTGAGCTATGATTTACCAATTAATTCGGCAAAAACATTATTCTTGTCCCCTGAAGCAGGATACCATCTCGGGTTAACAAATTTTGTAAAAGATACCAAGTGGAAAAGCAATACCATCAGTTTAGGATTTGCAGTAAAGTATCAGCCGAGACCTGTAAAAAAAGAACCTGTTCAAAAATTAATAAGAAAATATGAAATTGATACAATTGTTGTTCAGTCCTTTACAAAACCGAAAAAATCCATCGGTATCGGTATTGAAAACAAACTTGTTTCTAATATTATCAGTTCGGATACAGTTTTTACGATCGAAAATTTTCACAGAACAGATTCGCTTTATGTTCAACCTGAATTATCAGCCGAATTGAAAGCTGAGCTTCCTCCAATTATATATCATATCAATTATGTTTATTCATATTTTTCACTTTTACCTGTAGTATTTTTCAGTTCAAATTCATCTGTTATACCTGATGAATACACATCAAGCATAATATCTAATGAGAACAATCTACCTTCCGATTACCTTGTAATCAATAAAAACACTCTTAACATAATCGGAAACAGATTAAAAAAATATCCGGGTACAAAAATCAGTCTTTCAGGTTACATTGATTCAAGAGCGGAAAAGAATGACTGTAGTATTGCATTGAACAGAATTAATGCGGTTCGCGACTATTTTATTGAAAAGTTTAATATTGAAGAAAATA
>JBAYGQ010000233.1:0-5075 GCA_041666585.1 Bacteroidota bacterium | reverse complement strand
TTTAATTTCAATTTTATAGGTTTCATCCTGTTTATAATTTTTTGGTTTCTTACCAATCCATTTAATCCTGTCGCCTAAAAGTTTTGCATAATATGAAGAAATCATAGTTCCATCCTATCTATATATTTTTATATTAATTCGATTTTATAATTTAATTAGCGTATAAATTAATAAATATTTTATCTTTTTACCACAAAGGAAATTATTGTTCTCATTACGAAGATTCCGCTTCGTAATGCTTTAAATCGGTTTAATTAGCGGTTCAGACACTTTGACTCATCTGCAAACTTGCGTGCAACGAAGTCGTCAAGTTCGTTTTCACTGTGTTGAAAGATATAAAAATACAAATGTACTAATATTTTAAAATTTTTACCACTTGTAATTTGTCATTAAAAATATACTCATATTTTGGTCCAGAACAAACTTCTTTCCATTTTGACGAACGACCACGCGGCACCCAAAAGAGTAAGTAATACCATATATCTAATGTATTCTCACATTTTTGGAAAATGAAGTGCATATTCCCGTTCTGAACAAAAACTTTTTGGAGTGCAAGATTATCAATATAATATTCGTTAATTTTAATTAATTTTTCGTTGGATTTAGTATATAAAAACAAAATTTGTTTATATGCTTCAGAGTGATATTGTATTGTATTATTTAGAAAAAGTTTGTTATGATACTTATAAGCAAAACAATATGAATCGTAATATTGAAACTCATTTTTTTTTATTTTACAAATATCATTAATAATTTTAAAATTATTAGTTAATTGAATAAACTCATTTTTTAATGTGTCATAAGCAAAAGTTTCTTTCAAATTATTTTTTGTAAGCAAATTACTTATATAATAGTTAAAGTATTGAAGCCCCGTTATACCACCATTTTTATTTATTCTTTGTATCTCTTTATGGTGAAGAAGAGAAAATTTAACTGCATTTTTTATTTTCTCATTGCAGTATAGTTCTATATCATATCTATAATCTTCGAAATTTTCTTCAGCCAGAGTGTATATACTATTGAATAAAAATACAAAAGTAAAAATTACAAATAATAAGATTTTATTTTTTGTCGTCAAAATTTTTCCCTGAATTAATATAAGAAAATTTGTGTTATAAAATAATGAAGTCGCCAAGTTCGCATTTAAGATGAAGCCCATTGTTTTTTACGTTTAAAAATCTTAAATTTTTTTACTTTCTTATGCAATTCCACAAGAAAACCGATTCCTTGACCTTTTGACATAACCGAATAAGAAACTAGGGCTTTAGTTCTTTTTTTATTATAAGCGATATTTGAAAACCATATAACCCCGATATATTCAGGATACTCTTTGTAAAAAAAATTCCATGCTGTTAGTGCGTGAGCTTCATTAAAAATCTCTTTTTCTTTTTGATATGTAAAGAATTTGATTTGAATAGTATCAAAACAATTTTTAATATTCTTTGAATATATGTTAATTCTTGTGTAGTTATCAGTTAAATTTTTTGGAAAATATTTTTTAATCCATGTTAATTCTATTTTTAAATCACTAGATACAGAATCGGTAGTAAATTCACGTATTAAATATTTTTTATTTTCCCAATTAAGAAGAATATGATTATATAATACATTGTAAATTTCGCAATCAGGTTGAGATTTTGCATTTAGAGTTGGAAGAAAACATACAAAAATTAAAACTATTATTTTAAATAATTTCATTTAATACCTCCTCCATTATTTTTTCCAGGCACAAAGTATGCACCAAAAATAAAAGTATTATTCCTTCAAATTAATAAAATATAGATTACGGTGCAAGGGAATAGAATTGTTGAAGTATAATTGACAAAGAACCCCACCCTAAATCCCTCCCCGAACGGGGAGGGACTTATAGGAGTTATTATTTTACTTCGCTGTCGAATTCTTTGTAGAGCGGAAATTGTGAAGTGAAAGCGTGAACTTCGTCTTCAATTTTTGCAATTACATCCGGCTTGTCGAAATTAGTAATTACACGGTCAATAAAATCTGCAATCTGCTTCATATCGTTTTCTTTCATTCCGCGTGTGGTTACGGCAGGAGTTCCAAGGCGGATACCTGAGGTTACGAGCGGTGGTTTCGGGTCGTAAGGCACGGCATTTTTATTACAGGTAATACCTGAGACATCCAATGCGTTTTCAGCCTGTTTACCGGTAACATTTTTATTCTGCAGGTCAACCAACATCAGATGGTTGTCCGTACCGCCGCTTACAAGGTTATAACCTTTGTCAACAAGAGCCTGAGCAAGCGTTTTGGCATTTTTCATAACCTGCTGTATGTATAAATCGAAACTGTCAGTTAAACACTCACCGAAAGCAACAGCCTTAGCGGCAATAACGTGCATCAAAGGTCCGCCCTGCATGCCGGGCATAACCCAGGAATCAATAATCTCGCCCATGTTTTTAATCCTGCCAGATTTCGGAGCAACTATACCGAAAGGATTAATGTAATTTTTACCCAAAAAAATCACTCCCCCGCGTGGACCTCGCAAGGTTTTGTGAGTTGTGCTTGCAACCACATCGCAGTATGGCAGAGGATTTGTAAGATAGCCCTTGGCAATCAATCCTGCTGGATGTGCGATGTCAGCAAACAAAAAAGCACCCGCTTTGTCAGCTATCTGACGGAAAGCCTTAAAGTCAATATCTCTCGGATAGGCTGAGGCACCTACGGTAATCATTTTCGGTTTATGGAGCATTGCGAGTTCTTCTACGCGGTTATAATCAATTGTTCCGGTTTCCTTGTCGAGTTCGTATGGAATAAAATTGAAGAATTTACCTGAGAAATTTGCAGGAGAGCCGTGAGTTAGGTGTCCGCCGTGAGCAAGGCTGAGTCCCATAACCGTATCGCCGTATTTAATAAAAGAGAAATAAACAGCCATATTCGCCTGACTTCCACTGTGTGGCTGAACGTTTGCGTACTCTGCACCGAACAGTTTCTTTACTCGGTCCCGTGCAATATTTTCGGCAACGTCAACACATTCACAGCCGCCGTAGTAGCGTGCTCCCGGGTAGCCTTCGGCATATTTGTTAGTCAGTACCGAACCCTGAGCCTGCATAACCGCGGGCGAAGTAAAGTTTTCGCTTGCAATCATTTCGATTTTATCGCGTTGCCGCTTGTATTCATTAGTTAAAGTTTCAAAAACTTCGGGGTCTGTTCTTTTTACTATGTCGTACATTTTCCAATCCTTTTTGTATAATTTTCAGTTCGTAAAGTTAATAGTGAAAAATGAATAATGAAACAATAATTCAGCATTCAGAATTCAGCATTCAGAATTCAGAATTTCATAAGTTTATCTCTGAATCACAAACATTTTTGTTTGGCTGTTATTTTGTTCAATATATTTAATGAAATAAGCTCCGTTTGCAAAGTCACACAAAGGCAAATAGTATAATTCATTTACACCGTTAAGGTTAATCTTCAGCAACTGAAGCCCGCTGAAATCAAACAAATACATTTCACTTTTTGCGGATTGCAATTCTTTCGGTACTCTGATAATAGCAATATCAGATGCGGGATTCGGAGAAACTGAAACAGATAATCCGTTTTCATTATTTTCGTTCACTCCGTTAACAGGTTCGCTAAAGCAAGACGTTTCGCTTGAAATAGCATTAACCGCGCAATAATAAGCCGAGCCACCTGTCGGTTCGAACTTCAAAATCCAATATGGGTCTGTAATTGTAAGATTCGGCAAACTTACCCCGACCGACAAAGTAATTATAGAAGGTTTTACAGTAGGATTAGCGGCAATAAATGTCTTGTAATCGTTATTATTGCGAACATTTTGGGACATCACATCGCTGTCAATCCATGTAACTGCCGATAAACTTGTAGTAGGTTCGTATGGAAGCTCCGGAATTACGTTTGCAACAGGTATTTCAATACCCACCATAGGTCCCAGCAATTTGGTAACAGCAATAACTTGCTTTGAATCACCCCCGGTTTGCTTATAGAAATACAGCCATCCGTTGGCGGCACCGGTAGCTAAGTCAAATGTGAGCGGAACCGGAAGTCCCTGCAAAGACTGATTCATTGCTCCGACTAGCAGAAGTTCCGGAGTCTGAATTGTAACCTTACCCAAAGCAGTTGATTCACCTTCTTTGGCTTTAATATCTGCCGCGGTTAAATTCAATGCAAAAACTAGCATTGCAAGTATAGAAACGGTAAATAATTTTTTCATTTTTCCTACCTATATAAAAAGTTGTAAAAATTCCAAAATAAGAAGTATTAAATTACCTAAAATAAATCAAATTCGGAAAAGTAATTTTATGTTAATTTAAAATCCGTTTTCATGTAAAAATGACCAAGACTAAAATATATTTTTATAAGTTTGAGATTTTTCTTAATTTGTAAGTCTTTCGCTGAGCAAAAACTCTGCGAATGTATTTTGGTATTTATTATTTAATATATATAAAAAGGTAATCCAATGCCTAAAATGAAAACTAATTCTTCCGCTAAAAAGCGGTTCAAGCTTACTGCAACAGGTAAGTTCAAAAGAGAAAAAGCTTACAAAAGCCATATTTTGACCAAGAAAGCACGTAAGACAAAACGCAATTTGCGTCAGTCAACTCTTGTTCATCCTACCGATGAGAAAAGAGTAAAAAAATTGCTGGCACTGGCATAATCCGGTTTTTGCTTATTAATTAACAGGCGAACGGGGCAATGCGAAGCTCTCCCGCCGCCTTTGAATGTTCATTTTTTTTAACAGGAGATTCCTATGCCAAGAGCAAAGAACAAAGTAGCATCGCATCGCAGACGTAAAAAATTTATAAAACTTGCCCGCGGTTACTGGGGAAGAAGACATAACGTCTGGACGATTGCGAAGAATCACATCGAAAAAGGTTTATCACACGCATACCGTGGCAGAAAAGAGAAAAAACGTACATTCCGCCGTTTGTGGATTGTCCGTATTAATGCCGCCGCACGTGGTAACGGCACTACATATTCCAAACTTATGTTCGCATTAAAACAAAACAATATTGTGATTAACCGCAAGGTCCTGGCTGATTTAGCTATGCAACAGCCGGCAGTGTTTACAAGTATTGTAAGGAAAGCAGTCGGATAAT
>JBAYGQ010000232.1:0-5085 GCA_041666585.1 Bacteroidota bacterium | reverse complement strand
CATGGTTGGACACGCATGGGATGGCAAATCACATCTTTCTTATGTTAAAGAAGGATACGCCAACAATATGTATACACCGTTATCTGATTTCTTTGAACATGAAGCATGGCTGCGAACAGATGATTCAAAACCGCTATATTATTATAGTCTCGTGGGAGCTTTTACCACTTTTCTCATAAACAACTTCGGCAAGGACAAATTCAAAGAGATGTATGAAAATACACACAGAGATCTTAGCAAGGTAGAAAACTTAGCTATATTCGAGAAAATATACGGACCAATACAGGAGATAGAAATAATGTTTAAAGGTGCAATGACACGATAACAATATCCCTTAAGCCTTCGCAAACGGCTCCAACTCCACAGTAAATGTTGAACCCTTCCCTTCACCTTCTGATTCGGCACGAATAGTACCATGATGTGCCTCTATCATTTGCTTTGCTACATACAGACCGAGACCTGTGCCTCTGATATTTGTTTTATTTGCATTCTCGGCTCGGCTAAATTTCTTGAATAGTAACGGCAATGTTTCGCGAGCAATACCAACGCCTGTATCTTTTACAGAGAAAACAAATTTATGAGTATTTTTATCCAGAGACAAACTCGCTGTAATAGATCCTCGCGGAGTGTATTTCAGAGAATTGTCCAGAACATTTGCTATAACCTGTTTTAGTTTGTCCTTGTCAGCCGTAATCCGATAATCTATTCCCCCGCCATCTGCATGAAATGAAAAAGCTATTCCTGTCTTTTCAATATTTGGTTTGATCTCGGCTATCGTATCTTCTATGAGCACACGCAGATCTATCGTCTCAAAAGCATATTTCATGGAGCCGAGTTCTATGCGACTCAGGTTCAGATAATCATTGACTATGGAAACCAAAGTATTTGTTGATTCATACATTCTAGATACACCCTCGCGCACTTTCGCCGACACCTCTCCCATATCCCCCTCCAAAATGAGCGATGCATAACCCTTCATCGCGGTAAGCGGTGCCCTGAGCTGATGCGTCGCAAATGAAACGAACTCCGACTTCTGCCGATTCAAATCCAATAGATGAACATTCGCCTTCTGCAAATCCTCTGCAAGGAGCTCCACTTTTTCGCGCGTTTTGACTTCGGAATTTACGCTTTTAATAAGGTAGATACCAAATACTATGGTCACCAATAATAGAATTCCTTCGATTAACTGATCCGTTCGCTTCTCAAACATTACAGTTCGAACTAATATAAATATCCACAAACCAGATACAAGTATTTCTGTAGCAATCGTCTTAACATTGAATATTTTATGCTGCAATGACCCATATGCCCAGAACATTGATTGAAAAATAGTTAATAATGTAAATTGTGGTGCGATAAACGGTATTCCAAACATTAAAAAGAAATTTGCCGTACCACCCACGGTACTCATGATACTTCCGATGAGCATATATTTACTTTGAACTTTAAGCATTTCATCAGTTTTTCTTGAAAAATACGCTTTAGCGAGTAAATAAATTCCATAGCCAAAAAAAGGAAGTAGAATTGTAAACAGGAATGAGATATACAGAAAATTTGCTTGCGGCCAAAAAGGAAATTGTCCAACACTTGCTACTCTATCTATATACAGCGGAGAAAAACTAAAAAAAGCATAGATTATTGTCGCTATATAACCAACAGATAGAAGTTTCCTATGTTCTTTTACCTTTTTTAAGACTAAAACCACCCAATGAATGTATAAAATGGGAATGAAAGTGGCACCCAAATTCAACACCCTCGCCCAAAACAATGCATCAGTTGGATCAGACTGAGCTAACCAAATCGCATATGGTATTGTCCAAAAAGCAAAGGAAAAACTAAAAGCTAAAAAAACTTTTCCGATTTTATCTTTATTATTAAAATATACTAAACAGCCGAAAAATACACTGGATATACCAGAAAGTATTGTCCCGAGTATGTACCAATCAAAATGCATTTTTAAAATATTTCTTTAAACTCTTAATAATATATTTAATATCTGACTTACTATTATATTTACCGAAAGAAAATCTTACACTAGTACCCATCTCTTTTTCGCTAAATCCCATCGCACTCAATACAGTAGAATGTTTATTTTTATTTGACGCACATGCGGATCCGCTAGAAACACAAATTCCCATATTATCAAGATTCTTTATTATATCTGTTTTGTTTTCTGATAAAAAAGTAACATGGACGATATTTGAAACACTGTTAGCTGGTGTATTTATTCTCGCACACGGTATTTCCTTCAATACACTCGATATAAATCTTTTTTTGAGAGAAGATACTTTAGATGTATTTACTTCCCTTTCCGCTTCCGATAAAGACAAAGCTTTTGCCAATGATACTATTGCAGGAATATTTTCTGTTCCACCGCGTATCATAGATTCCTGACCGCCACCACATATCTGTGTTGCTATACCAGTTCCATTCCTGATGAACAACGCGCTGACTCCTTTTAGACTATAGACCTTAGACCCATTAACACTTATAGAATCAACCCCTAACTTATTTACATTGAAATCCAAATATATTGAACCCGCCTCTCCATCAACATGAAACATTATTTTATGTTTTCCATCTTTCTGTCTCTCGGTGTTTATTTGTTGAATAATTTCGGAAATTTTACTAATTGGCTGAATTGAACCAATTTCATTATTAACATACATTACAGATATTAAGATTGTGTCATCTCTAATCAATAAACGTAGAGCATCAGTATCAATAAAACATTCCCTGTTTACAGGTATTCGAGATATCTCAAAACCTTGCTTCTCCAAAAAATCAGCACTGCTATCAACGGATGCGTGCTCAACCGAAGAAATTATTACATGTTTCCCAAATTTGTGATTTGAAAAACATATTCCTTTTATAGCAAGATTTTCTGACTCTGTTCCACCGCTCGTAAATATAACCTCTTCAGGTGTACAATTAAAAAACTTCGCGACCATCATTCGTGATTCTTCAAGAACTTTTTTTGCTTCTAAACCCTTCTGGTGTTGAGACGATGGATTACCAAATTTTTCAGAGAAATATGGCTTAGCGACTTTCAAAACCCGTTTATCAACAGGGGTCGTAGCTGCATAGTCGGCATATACGTATTTCATGCTATTTTATAATTATTATTTTTAAGAAGCGACTGCAAATCTGCATTTAATTCATTATTATTCCTATTATTATCCAATAACGCTTCTGTTAAACATGCGTAGGCGCTTCCTTTATTGATCACAAAATCAATATCATCATACGACAGTGTCGGTGTTTCAATTTTAATTCCACGAACGACTTTTATATCAGGTCTCATTCGCTGAAGATCAAACACAAACGGACTCACTGGTTCTATTATACTCAATAATACAGAATCTTTCTTTATGTTTTTTACCAAGAGATTAGATGACTGATCATAAATAAAAGAAGTAAGAACACACAAGTCACAATCTCCAAGTGATTCAAAATTTACGTGAGAATAAATATTTCCCACTCCTAATTTCTTACACTCTTCAGACAATAACTGAACATTCTTTTCTGTTTTTGCATACAAATGAATATCTCCATTAAATTTTGACGCTAGATTTTGAGATAGTTTTTTCCCAGATTTTGTTGTTGCCCCAATTATTCCAATTGACTTAATTCCTGTCTGATTCTCATTTATAAACTTTAAAACTTTTTCAGTGGCAGCAACCGCTAACAATTCTGTGCCGTCAAAAATACTAACACCGTATTTCTCACCCAAATTCTCCGTTTCAACGATTTTTGATAACATACCTCCAACACTAACTCGTACCGCACCCATTTTTTTTGCTAACCTGAACGCCTGATTTGTTCGTAACCTCGAAAGCCATTTATTTTTTTTAAAAACCGCAGGAAGAAGTGGTATTACAATTATATACCCGATGAGAGAATTGTTTTCGCTAAATTCTGAAACCTTATACGGTGGGATAAGAGTAGTAAGTAATTTTTTGATGAAAAATGGTAATTTCTTCAATATTGGTATCTTTCTTTCAATATCATCCATATCTCTAAGATGAATTATCCAAGCTAAATTTTGAGGAGTAAACCTGAACAGTATTTTGGCAATTCCCGTAGGGAGAATCCTTACAAAATAACAGTTTATAATTTTTATTAAACTTTCCATACTTAATTTATTTTACCTTAAAACCAGTGTTCAGTACAGCCTGATCTGCAAAAACCTTCATATTTTCTGATACATTAACAAATCCTGCATTTATTAAGTAACTTCTCTGTTCGTGTAAACTAAATAGTTTTATCTCACCTGTTGATTCTGAAGAATACTTGTGTATCAATTTACTGTAATAAAACATTTTCATTGTAGGAATTAACAATTTGACAATGTTTACAAGTATTTTAATATACCCAATTTGTCTAATTCCGGTTTTTATATGATCAATGTATATTTTGATTGGACGATAACCAAGTAACAAATTAGTCACAATAATTTTTCCCCCTGGTTTAAGTACTCTATAGAATTCAGAAAATACATCGGTTCGTTTATTGGTTGGCAATGCAAAAATAGTGTTGACGCAACACACATAATCAAAAAAATTATTTTTAAAACATGGTAGGTGGCTAATATCATGCAGAACCACTTCGCTATGTGGCAATTTTTCTTTAAAAATTTTCACACCATGAGTTGATGTATCGACACCTATTACAGTAGCACCTGTTTTATTGACAAGAACAGCAAGATTCCCCGTTCCTGTTCCCGCATCCAAAACAGTTGTTCCTGGATGCAAATCCATTTTAGAAACAATGGTTTCTAACAGATTTTTATAAGGATATACCTCATTTAAAACATCATATACTCGAAAGTATTCATCCCAAAACTTATCAGGTGGTCTTAACATATTACTGTATATAGTTATAATCTTATTATAAAGCAACTATATCACAAAAAATCTAATTTTCAGTGAGAGCTTAAGATATGGCTAATTGTATAGATATATTCACGAGTTCAACAAGTAAGTGCACCACTCATTGCTTCTAATGGTGTTCTGCCGTTTAATCTTTTTCTTGGTCGGCAGTTGAGTTCTCGTTCGACGAAACGAATCTCTTCATCTGAGATTG
>JBAYGQ010000231.1:0-5129 GCA_041666585.1 Bacteroidota bacterium | reverse complement strand
TTAACCCTTATTTCAAATTTCCTTATAATAACAATGATTATGATGATAGGGATAAATTTCTTGATTTAGTAATTAGCAAACTGGATTCAAATTTAAATCAAGTTAAACCTTTAGGTGCCTCTGATAAAACTATTAATCTTTTAGAAGGTTTAATTGAAAAAATGAATAAAATTAAACAAAGTATAAATGGGCAACCTAGTCTCGGAGAAAGAATGATTGATCAAGAGATTGATTATTTAGAAGAAGTATTAATAAATATTCCTGATTCTGAAGAAAAAAGTAAGTTCATGCAAAGTACAAAAAACTGGAAAGAAGAATTGGAAACATTGATTAAAAAGAATTATTGAAATTTTGTTTCGCATAAACAATAATATAATTGTAATCAAATTTTCAATTCTGTAATTCTAACATCGCTTACTTCAATGCACCCTTCACCAGGCATGTATTGCAAATGTATTCTAATGTTTTTTGTCCTTAAGGGTGTAAAATTCAACTTAATTTCTTCACCGAAAGGTGAAGGTGTAGTAAAATCTGTTGTTGCATTCACCTTTGAATTCCCAGTTCCTGTTTCATCATGGCACCAAAGTCGAAACTTACCTGTTGTATGAAGTGCTGCCTTTACAAAACAAGAAATTTCATAAGTTTTGCCAATTTCTAAAATATCATCGATATTAATATGCGAACCATCTGCCCCCTCTGTTGAAGGAACTGTTGTTCCTGTAAAAAACATCTTTTTGTCATTAATACTAGAGCAATTACCACCCCAGTGGTTTTGATGCCATATATTTTCAAGTATAGGAACCTCTGCATAATTTTTTTTTGCTGGTATTTCAATGGTTTCTTTAATATTGCCAGATGTTTTATTTAATTTAATACTATCAACAATATCATCAGGATTATCATGTCCCCAGTTTTTATATAATACGTATAGAGACTTTAAAAGAAAACCAAAACTAATTATTGCCCCACATACAAAAATTGCAAACCAATATTCTTTTGTTATTCCAAATGAATTTTTAAATTCTGCTGTGCACAAAGTACCTACCAATGTTATGAGAATTCCGAATGGTATCCACCAATCACGCTGAGCAGCAAAATTTTTTCGATTTTTTTCAATTGCAATTCTTATTTTGTCTTCAGTTGTAATAATAAAGATTTGTTTTACATTCATATGAATGTTAGAATTTTTTATTAGCTCATCACCAAAGTTTACGGATAAGCTTGGAAAGTTTTCATCAATTTTATTCATTGGATTTTAATCCTGTTTTTTTTCAAGTAAACCTAGTATACCTATTGCATGTTGACTTACAAATCCGCAATTGTCACATATAATTGCAATTGTTGGGATACTTTCACCACCTAAGACAAATGTAGTCATATCAGTTTGCATAGAATTGTTAAAATATCCATCTGCTATTATAAATTTATTGTTTTTGCACATAGGGCAAGATAAATTGATAATGCGTTTGTCAATTTCTTCTTTAATTTTTAACTTTTGATTTTGATTCAACATATTAAGTGAGTTTATAGTTTAATTAGTTGTAGAGCATTTTACTTTAGATTTCTAATCTAATTTACAAAATATTAATCAAAAATAAAATATTATTTTTCTACTTTCCTTTTAATGTAAAATAATCGGAATCTGAATTTTGGTGGATTTGGATGACTCCGGCTTTTACGAGACGCACCATAAGGCGTTCTGCCCGTCTGCGTGAAATGTTTGTCAGTTTAGCAAAATCATTAACAGTTGCATGCTGATGGAATTCTAAATATGTAAATAATGCTCTTTCTTTTTCGCCGATAATCAACCTTACAGGCTCTGAATCCTGATTTTGTGTAGCGAGTACACGCGTCATTTCGGGACTTGCGGCAATTGATTCCTCACCGACACGGATATAAGTTTTGTATTCAGGTTTTTTATCATCGGGATTCAGAACTATTTTATGAGGCTTTGAAGAACTTTGCCGAACTTTTACTATAACAATATCTTTATTCTGATAATCCAGAATGAAAATTTCGGGAACAATAGGAGGGGATATGTAAAATCCACAGGCTATTTCTATTGAATTAATCTCACCTTTTTCGCTGTCAACACCATAGATTGTGGAATCGTCGTCAACACCGAAAATCAGATAGCCGCCGATAGTATTGGCAAATGCGGAAAGTTCTTTTGCAATTTTTACGGGAGTAGTGAATTTGCGCTTGTACTCTACAGTAGAAGACTCACCTTCCAACAGAATCTCTCTGAATTTATCAATATCCATCGCTTTTCCCAATTGATGTCTGATTCAATTTATTCTATTAGAATTCCATCCTGTGAAATCATCGGATAATCAGTCTTTATCTGTCCTTTTTGAATTTTTCTCAGTTTACTTTTCGCAAGAGTTCGTTTGATTGCAGTAAGTCTTTCGAAAAATAAAATTCCGTTCAGATGGTCAAATTCATGCTGAATCACTCTTGCCAGCATTTCGTCCGCATCAATGCTTTGTTCATTACCGTTCAAATCATAATAATGGACCTGAATTAATTTCGGACGAATAACATATTCGTAGAATTGGGGTACACTAAGGCAACCTTCTTCATATTCAAATAATTCTTCGGAAAATTCCAAAATCGTAGGATTAATCAAAGCAATAGGAGGGATGTCGTATTTTTTTTCTTTATTTCCGGAATTCACATCAATAACAATTAATGATTTGGAAACACCGACCTGATTAGCCGCAAGACCTATTCCGTTAGCAATGTACATAGTTTCAAACATATCTTCGACTAATTTTTTTAAGTCGCCGTTTATTTCATTTATTTGTTCCGTCGGTTTCTTCAGAACCGGATGGAAACAATTATATACAGGTAAAACCGCCATTCTTTAAACTTTTTAAATATTATAAATATTGAAAAAAACAAATTAAGAATTATAAAGCAATTCAGCAAAGAAAAGGCTCTTTAAATCAAGAGCCTTGTTATAAATAATACAAACTTATATCATACATTTTTGTTTGCAAAATCCCAGTTTACTATATCCCAGAATTTCTCAACAAATTTAGGTCTTGCATTTCTGTAATCAATATAGTAAGCATGCTCCCAAACATCAATAGTTATAATCGGTTTCTTATCGAGAGCTATCGGAGTTCCGGCGTTGCTTAACTGGAGGATTTCAAGACTTCCGTCAATGTTTTTTGCAAGCCATGCCCAGCCTGAACCGAATAAAGTGATTGCGGCATTCGAGAATTTAGTTTTAAACTCTTCAAATGAACCGAAATACTTGTTGATTTCTTCTTCTATTTTACCTTTCGGAATACCTCCTCCGTTAGGAGACAAACAATTCCAGAAGAAAGTATGGTTGTAAACCTGTGCCGCATTGTTGAAAATACCGCCCTGTGCTTTTTTAATAATTTCTTCTAAGGATAAATTTTCGTATTCGTTACCCAGAACTAAATTATTTAAATTGGTAACATAAGCCTGATGATGCTTACCGTAATGGTAATCGAATGTTTCCGGTGATATTATCGGATTTAAAGCGTCCTTTGCAAAAGGTAGCTCCGGTAATTCGAACTTCATAATAACCTCTTGAAATATTTTAAAATTATTTAATAATATATATTAACAAAATCGTGCAATTTATTAAAATCTAAATCAGTTATGACAACCGCATGTTTTGAAATTAGTCGGTTGATTAAAGACAAAACCTTTGCTTTCTCCATGTTCAACAAAATCAACAGTAACACCCATCATATAAAAAAGACTTTTTGAATCCAACACAATTTTAATTTTTTTCAGTTCATAGGTTCTGTCAGCATTAGTAATTCTGCTGTCAAATCCCATAGAAAAAGTCATTCCGTTGCAACCTCCGCTTTTAGTCGCGAAACGTAGAAAATAGTTATCAGGTACTCTTTTTAATTCGATAACATTTATTATCTCAGTAACTGCAGAGTTTGTGAAAACAATATCCTCTTCTATATCTGCACCGATAACATCGCTTTTAAGTCTGAAATGGTCGGGTTGTATTATTTCGTTTTCCATATTTTATATATCATAATCTGTAAAACAATCATCAGTTAAAGGATGAGACTGGCAAGTTAAAATAAATCCGTCATTTATCTCTTCGTCTGTAAGTGCATCTCGCTCATCCATTGCGACTTTTCCTGAAATCAAATGTGCTTTGCAGGTTGCACACACTCCAAGTTGACAACTGAATGGAGGGTCTAATCCTTCATTCATTGCCGCTTGTAAAATGCTTTCATCAGCTTTAACATTAATTTCACCGGTCTCATTATAAAGTTTAATTTTTACTATTTTGCCAGAATTATCATTATTCATATTTTAAAAAAAGCCTAATTCAATTTGTGCTACTTCACTCATATAACTTCTTTCCCAAGGAGGGTCAAAAGTTATAATGACCTTACATTTAGTTATTTCAGGAATTTCCATTACTTTTCTTTCTACTTCAACAGGCAAACCTTCAGCTTCAGGGCAATTAGGAGCTGTCAGAGTCATAAGTATCACTGCTTCCCTTGCCTCTGTAATCTGAATATCATAAACCAAACCCAATTCGTAAATGTTTACGGGAAGTTCAGGGTCATATACAGTTTTAATTGTATCAAGAACCTGCTCTTTTAAAAGATTTAAATCAATCGGGTTTTCCATATTAATTCATTTGATACAATTTTAGTAATACATAAAATATTATTTAGTTTAGACGAAATTATATATCAATAATTTTAACAAATATTATTTGTATTTATTTTCAAGCCCATTTACAAAGCCTCATATCTGCCAGATTAACTAAGAACGGATGACTTGGAATTATTCTAACTGTAAATCCCTGCATACCTGTATCCTGGCAAATATATTCACCGTCATAAAAATGAACTGAGCCTTCGGATTTAATTAAATTTAGATTCTGAAAATTCGTATTCTGGAATTCACCCAGATGGTTAACTGAACCATAGTACACCTGAACGACAACATCCTCCGGTGAGAGTTTTCCGAGTGAAACTTGTGAATGAATTTTAATGGATTTTCCTACGTAAGATGTTCCGTTATTTTCGGTTCCTGTGTTAATAATCTCGACATCCGCCCAATGTTCTATTATGTGCTCTTTCCAAGCTTTTAATTTTGAAGAATTTTCT
>JBAYGQ010000230.1:0-5152 GCA_041666585.1 Bacteroidota bacterium | reverse complement strand
TAGAAAACATTAAATTTAATATTCGGAATGTTTTGGATAATAATATCAAAACAGGCACCTGTCCTCCGCTTTGGGATGGAAAAACGGCTGAACGGATTGCTGAAATAATTATAAATAATATCTTAAAAATATAAGTATGATTGCCTTATAAAAGCAATATTTTTTTAATATAAATGTCATAAAACAAATTAATTAACTTAGTATTTTCAATTCATTGCCAGAAAATATAATGAAAAAAATATTTGGATTTCTTGCAGTATGCCTGCTTTTACTTAGCGCCAATAATTTTTTAATGTCTCAGACAAAAGGTTTTAACAACCTGTCAAACGAAAGTATTTTCAAAGATGAAGCGAGTGAAAAGTTTGGGGCTGATAAACTTATCAAGGGAGAGACTATACCGGTCGGAAACGTGATTGAACCCGAATTTTACAGACTTGGACCCGGTGACATCCTTGCTATTCAAAATATGTCAATCTCCGTAATGCAGCAATATGCAATTGTTACTCCCGAAAATACTCTGATTATCCCACGTATCGGTGCTATTTCCGTAAAAGGACAAACACTCTCTCAAGTTCGTGATACAATTATGAAACTGATGAAAGAAAGAAACGCAAGTACTCTTGCTTATGTAACGCTTTACCAGCCGAGAACTGTACTTGTTACTATCCGCGGAAATACTCAGTTCGAAGGAACATATAATTTCCCGGCTTCTTACAGGATTTCTTCTGCGATTAAAGCTTCAATTAAAACAGCTTCTCCAAGTCAGGTAACTATGCAGGAAAGTCATGCAATGCTTGCTTACAGGGACAAAACACAAGAAACCGAAAAACAGCTTGCAAAGGGCGGTCTGCCATTCACAAGCGTTTATTCAAAACGAAATATTTCGATAATACATAGCGACGGTACTAATGAAGTTGCAGATGTCGAAAAAGCATTGATTACTTCAAATCCTGCATTCGACCCGTACTTACGCGAAGGAGACGAGATTTACATACCGTTCGAACCTGAAACTTTTCCTGTTATTTCTATTTCAGGTGCTGTACGCCGTCCTTCCTCTTTTGTCTGGAAAAAAGGTGATAAAGCATCATTACTTTTAAAGCTCGGTTTAGGTCTTTCAGATAATGCAAACATTCAAAATATTCAATTACGATATTCAAATAACGATATTACTTCATTAAGTATTGACAGTGCTTTGAATATCATCGGTTCTGACCCTGTGCTTAAACCGGGTGCCTCAATAATTGTCGGAGTTATTGAAGAAGAAGACTTGAAATCTAACGACGGTCTGGTGGCTATTTCAGGTTGTGTGAAGCATCCCGGAGTTTATAATATTAAATTGAATGAAACGAGAATAAAAGATGTGGTAGATTTAGCAGGAGGTTTTACAAATGATGCGTATCTGCCTCTTGCAAGAATTTTACGTCGCAATCAAAAACTTGATTATACTTACAATATCCAAAAATATTACAACGAAAATTTTCAATATAGTGATTTGACTCTAGAAGATTCAGTAAGATTCAAGATTAGTGTCGATATGAAAAGCCCTATTGTATCCTGCGATTTTGTTTCTCTTTTTAAAAATAATTCAACTGAAAATAATGTTTTTCTGATTAACGGCGATTTGATAGACATACCTTCAAACCCAAAGTCAGTCTTTGTTTGGGGTAATGTGATAAAACCGGGATTTGTGCCTTTCGACGAGAATCAAAATATGAAATGGTATATAGCTAAAGCAGGTGGTATATCCTCCGGTGCAAAAGAAAACAGAGCAAGAATTATAAGAGGCAACAATAAGGTTTGGGTTGAAGGCGAAGATAAAGTCCCTGTCTTTGCGGGAGATGAGATTTTTGTACCCCGCGCTCCCGACCTTCCTCCCGGTGTAGAATTGCAAACCTGGAGTTTAATTGTCGGTGCATTGGGAGCTACTGCCGCCTTAATCAATGTTATTGTCTGGGGATTTCTTAAATAATATTTATCAGTTTGAATATGAAATTTGTAATCAGAGTTTTGCTTTTTCTTTTGTTATCCATTAATGTTTTTTCTCAAATGGAAAATGTACAGGTTGCACATCCTGTTTACAATTTTTTAATACATGCTGAAACTAAAGGACTACTGCCGCATTTCTCCTCTTCTTTTCTGCCTTTGCAGAGAATTGAAATTATAGAAGCACTGAAGACAATCAGAAAAAGTTCTGAATTATTATCAACAACTGAAAAAAAAGAACTTGAACTTTTCGAAACCGAATTTGAAATTTCCGAAAGAAAAAATGCTGTTGTTATTTACAGTTCTACTGATTCTGTTCAGGTATTATCAAGTCGTTTTTTCTCTGACAACGAGAAATTTATTTATAGATTCAACAACAATTCCACTAATGTTAATATCGTTCCTTTAGGTTCAATTGAGGGATTATATTTAAAAAACAAAAGCGGAACCAATAACGTTTTATTCGGAAATCTCGGTGTCCGTCTTCACGGTACAATAGCCAATTCTTTAGGTTACTACCTGCAAGCCACAAACGGAGCTATTCTATCAGGTGATAAACTTCTTGCAAAAAATGAAATAAACAAGTTGAGACAAAATGTAAAGTTTTCTCTTTTAAACAGCGACTTCGATTTTTCTGAATCCCATGTCAATTTCCGTAAAGACTGGTTCTTTGCAGGTATTGGGCGGGAAACAAGATTGTTCGGTTCCGGTATTCAAAATAGAATTCTTTTTTCAGATAATGCTCCTCCCTTCGATGCAATAATTTTAGCAGCAAAATTTTCGAATTTTCAATACACTTTTATGCACGGTTCTCTCATTTCTACAGTGCCGGTAAATTCACCGGATATAGGTATAGGGGCAATAATTCCTGCAAAATACATCACTGTTCACAGATTTGCATTGAAACCGGAATGGGGTGAAATCGCTTTTTGGGAAACAATTATTTATTCTAAAAGAAATGTTGATTTAACATATCTTAATCCTCTCAGCTTTTTGAAATCTATGGAGCATGCCCTGCATGACCGTGATAACTCTGTAATGGGTGGTGATATCACTTTAAGACCTTTAAATAATTTCCAGATAAAAGGCTCTTTTTTCTTAGATGATATTAAATTCGATGAAATCGGAAAAAAATACTGGAGTAACAAGACCGCATGGAATCTCGGACTAAGCTATGTTTCTCCATTTAATATAGATTTTGGAATCGAATATGCAAGAGTAGAGCCTTATACATTTTCACATTTCGATACTTTAAATTCTTTCACAAACGACGGATTTATACTTGGTAGCAGACTCCTACCCAACTCCGATGAAATTTCTTTCGTTGCTCAATGGTGGTGGGGCAACCGCTATCCTCTGACTTTGAAAATCAGCTGTCAGAGACATGGGAACAATATTTACGAAAACGGTATTTTAACTTTTAATGCAGGAGCTGACCCTCTCCAGACAAGACGTTCCGAAGATTCGTGGACTGCTAATTTTTTAGACGGTATCCGTCAAAATACTTTTAAGGTTCAATTAGAAACAGGTTGGGAAATAGTCAGAGGCTTCAATCTTCAATGCGTTTATCAGTTCAGAAACACCGATACCAAACCAGACCACATCATTCACTTAGTCTTCAGATACGAAGATTTTTAAATTAGTAATTAGTAATTACTTGTTAGGTCTTGTCCACACTGCATTTTGCTGACCTCTCAAAAACCTGATTATACCGAGCAAAAAGCCGATATTCATAGCAACGAAAAATAAAGCAAACCTGAATGGCGCAAATTTAATTTCTTTTTTCTCGAAAAGCCAACCCAGAAGGGCAGAGAAATAGAAAATGATTTGAGTAATAATTAAAGGATACTTTAAGACAGACAACTCAGTTAAAACAACAGAACACAATAAAATTAGAATTAATAATATCGGTGAAAAATAACGTAATACTTTATGCGATAATAAAAAAAAGGCACCCCAACCGGAAGTTGGTAATAATAATTTTTTAGCATAAAGCACAGTAGATATTCCACAGGAAACAAATCTTATTCTCCTAGTAAGTTCTTGTTTTAATGTTTTTTTTCTTACATCAAATGCTACTGCATCAACAACATAAACGTTCCTTAAACTTTGAATCATTGAAGTTAACAAAACCCACATATCATCGCAAATCAGGTTATTAGGAATCGACGGCATTACAGATTTGCGAAATCCAAATGCTCCCAAACCATTTACAGTACCTCGTATTGAACTTTCTTTTGTTCTTATATATTTTTCATATCTTTGATAGAAGTTTTCCCCTGTTCTACCTGTATTGTCATCTTCCATAAATGTAAAATGAACCGATGCAACAACTGAACCTACTTGTGGGTCTGCAAATTGCGAGACCATTGTCTGCAATGCTCCTTCACTTAATCTTAAATCTGCGTCGATATTAAAAATTATTTCAGTATCAGCCAATTCAATTAATTTATTCAATGTTAAATTTTTTCAACTTCTTTCAAATTGATAACAAAATAAATTAGAATATTTTTTGGTTAAGTTAGTAACGATTTCAAATGTTCTGTCATCTGAGCCGTCAGAGCCAACCAATATCTTCAGCTTTGCGTTTGGATAATTTGAAAGATAAACAGAATTGATCAAATCCTCAATATCATTTTCTTCATTGTAGCAAGGAATAAGGATTGTAATTGAAGGTTGAAAATCAAAAGATGATTTTACACGTTTTCCAAAAAGCTTGGAACAAATACCAAGTAAAATCGGATAAACCACATAAGTATAAACAACTAATCCTAAAATTATAAATATCAGGATTTCAATCAACAAATGTATTGTCATTAATTAAGCCAAAATAATTAAAAATGAATCAAAATTTAAATAACAAAATTACGTATAATATTTTGTTAAATTGTTTAAGAATTTTGAAGAATATTCAAAATAATTAAAGCTTTCTTAGAATTTTCTTAAGATTTTTTCTTATAAAATAATTCAATGGCGAGCCTTTTTCACGTGTATGCAATAGAATTTGTCCGAAGGTATCTTGACCCCGAAAATTACCGTATTGCGTAGGGTCACAAAAAAGATTAATTTTATGTTTGAATACAAGTAAAGAAAGAACTGATTGATCGTAACGATGGTTAATAAATCCTTCTAAGTTATTTCCTGTAACATTTTGAGAATTACTTATTAT
>JBAYGQ010000229.1:0-5153 GCA_041666585.1 Bacteroidota bacterium | reverse complement strand
GCGGCTCTATATAGATTACGAGCTTGAAAAGCTGTTTTACCCATTGCATCAACAAGCTCAATTACATTATGCTCTTTGATATCAATGTGGTGGACTAATCTTTTGGGGTCGAGGTATTGTTTTTTGTCTGCCATTATTTTTCCTTTATCAAAATAAATTTATAATACTTTTTTTTGTTTTAAAATTTACAAAAAACAAAATATCAAAAAATGAAAACGCAAATTAAGAATTTCCTTTGGTATTTCGGTATAAAAATGAGATTAGATTTGGTTAGAATAATCTTCTAAAAACTTACGTTCGTTCACAGTCAGCGAGTCTTCGCCCTGTTCGATAATTTTATCAAGAATTTCGTTGAGTTTGTCTTCGGTATAAGATGCTTCATATTGATATTGTGAAATTTCGTCCTGAAGATTTTGTTTAAGCATTTTGTAATCTTTTTGTGAAATTAGTGCAGGAGCCAATTCCTCAGGATTGTGTGTCTTAATCTCTGATATTTCGGATTGGTTTTGAAAATAATTCTTGGTCACTCTGATTTGTAGAAATGTGAAAGAGCCGCATGTAGTACCGAAAAGTAAAGCGGACATCCCGTGTATAAATAATACCTGTTGACCTGTAAACATAGTAAAACCGATTAAAGATACAAACCAGAAAGCTATAAGCATTAATACCGCAGTTACTGCTCTGAGTTTTATATCCAAAATAAAAATCTGATTCTTAATATTTAAAAAAAGATACAAAGTAAGAATAAAAAAAGAAGCACCTTCCATTCCGCTGAATATAATGTCGTTTTTCCAGAAAACTAATGTAAGAACTGTTCCCTGCAGTCCGCTCAAAATAAAGAGCAGAGAAATGTAAACAGGTTTTCTAAATGTTTTTTCGATTCTAGGGGCGAAGAACAGGAAAGTCATAAAAAAAAGAACAGTTGCTTCGAATGTACCGGGAGAAAGTGGGAAAGAAAACAATCGCCAGAGTTCCATTCTATCAAGAACTAATGAAGGTTGTAAATGGAATAAACCGGAGAGATAACCTTTGGAAAAGAAATCAAAAACATATATAAAACCTACTACAAGAATGAGTTTATGTGAAATATAACCACTATTTGAAATGGTATCAGATTCAATATTTTTGACAGGTTTAGTCATTATTTCTATTTTAATGAATCCAATAAGGTGTCTAATTTTTCAATATTTGTATTTTCATAAAAATCCTGATTTATTGCAATCATAGGAGCTCCTCCGCAAGCACCCATACACTCGACTTCCTCTAACGAAAAAATTCCGTCATTTGTTGCTTGCAGATTATCAATCTTGAGTCTATCTTTAATATATTCGTATATTTTTTCGCCTCCGTTCAGCATGCAGGATACATTAGTGCAAACCTGGACATGATATTTTCCCATCGGTTTTTTGAAGTACATAGTATAGAAACTTACAACTCCGTGAACGTGAGAAACGGGCAATTCAAGTAAATCAGAAACCAAATTCTTTACATCATCAGAAATCCAACCGAATTTTCGCTGTGAAAGCCAAAGGACGGGTAACACAGCCGCTTTTGTATTGGGATACAAAGTCTTTATTTTTTCGATTTGTTCAATTTCTTCCGGGCTGAATGATATTTCCATTAAAAAAATTCCCTTTTAAAATTATTATTTTTAGATTACAAATCTAATAAAAAATACTAAATTAGAATAACTTATATAATCTATTTTTTTAGAATCTTGATTTACGTAAATTATAAAAATATCTATGAAAAAATTTATTCAATTTTAATTTTGTAACATTAATTATAAGAATAACACTTTTTTGTACCTAAAAGTTACAGAGGAAAAAATGGAATCAATACAAAATCCTTCTGCATTGATAGAAACCTTGAACGAAAGAGCAAAAGAATTACAATGTCTTTACAGAATTGATTTAATACTAAAAGATTTTAATTCAGAATTGAGTCTAATATTTACAAAACTGATTGAAGCAATTCCACCGGGTTGGCAGTTCCCTCACTTATGCTATTGTTCAATTACTTTTGAAAACAAAATTTACTCAGCGCCAGGATTTGTTCTAACAGAATGGTTACAGAGTTCAAAAATAATTGTTGACACCTTCAAAATTGGTGAAATAAATGTTCAATATTCTGAAAAAGTTCAATTTATAGATAATTCTCCGTTTCTGGCAGAGGAACAGAAACTTTTAAATACGATAGCTGATAGAATCGGGAATTATATATTCAACAGGAGATTGAAAGAAGTGTTTGGATTGTGGAGCGATGCGAATAATATTTTAAATACTTTGGAAAAAGATGAAGGCAGACTTGTAAAAATTCTCACAAATACTGATTTGAACAAGGTAATAAACTATCTCGATTCTCCATCAAAAGAAATTCATTCTCCTGAAGAGTTAGAAAAAATTCTCGATTCGAGGTCTGAAAAGCATTGGAACTGGAGGTTTAATATGTCAAAAGTTATTACAGAAAAAATATTACTTAATCCGAAAACCGGAAATTATTCTGAGAAGTATGCCCTCGAAAGATTCGGTGTAGTAGCAGTTTATTTGATTGGCTCAGTGAAAAATGCAAATTCAGGACCATGCAGTGACATTGATTTGCTGATACATTTCAGAGGTAATGAAATTCAAAAAAGCAATTTGCAGATTTGGATTGAAGGTTGGAGCCTTTGTTTAGCAGAAATGAATTTAATTAAAACAGGATTTAAAACGGATGGACTAATTGACCTGCATATAATAACAGATAATGATATTCAGAGCAAATCAAGTTTTGCTTCAAAAATAAATGCAGTAACAGATTCTGCAAAAAATCTCTATCAGTTTGTTTTTACTAATAATAAAGTAAACTGAGATTTCCTTCTTTTGACTTAATTCATTATTTATTTTTGAAATTGAATTGTTTTTATTTATTTTGTCTTGAATTTATTAGTTTCTAAAATGAAACAATTAATGCAGACAAAAAATTAATAATATATAAAGGATATAATATGAAAAAGTTGATACTAACTGCAATGATTGCACTTTTTGTAATGATTCATACGAGTATTGCAGAACTTGATACTTTGAGCTACTGGACTCGTGGTACTGTAACTAATATACAAAATGCGCCAAATCAATTTGCGGCATTTTATCCTGAAGCACCTTGTATAATTAAAGCGATTGATATACATTTTTTTGGTGCTTCCGGTAAAGCAACGGTTGTTTTATTGGGTTCTGAAGGCGGAGCTCAAGTGCCTTTGGCTTTTATAGGAAGTCAGACTAAAAAATATATCAGGGCTTGGGATGTAAATGTTAATGCTTCACCTACTACAACTACTATAGTTCGTATTCCATTGGATACAACTTTTTTATTCGCTGGAAAACAGTTTTTTGTGGGAGTAATCGGATTAAGTGCAGGTTTATTTTTCGCTACAGATCAGACTACGGCTAATCCGGTATGTCAGTCAGAAGACGGAGGTGCTTACCTTTATCAAAGTATATATGATCCTTCCAATCAATCTCAACCTTGGACTTTAAGTAATTTCCATTATTGTGTTGATGCTGAAATTGATGTACCTACAAAATCCACTACTCCTCATCTTGTTGACGTTACTTCACAAATCGGATTGCCGACTGACCTCCCTAATACTTCGTCTGCATGGGGTGATTTTGATGGGGACGGTTGGTTGGATTTACTTTGTAACGGTAGGTTATTTAAAAATGACCAGGGAAATTTCTCAGAGGTTACAACTTCTGCAGGATTGTCACCGGGTGCTAAAGCAAATGCTTTTGTTGATATTGATAATGACGGTGATTTAGATATTTTGCTATTGCAAACCGCAGACGGGAGCAGTAAAATTTATATTAATGAGGGAAACATAAGTTTTTCTTCCAAAACTCTTGCAATTCCGAATTTAAAAGCTGTATCATGTTTCAGCATCGCGGATGTAAATGGAGATTTGTATCCTGATTTGTTCATAGGACAGCTATGGCAGACTTATCCTAACGCTGAAAAAAATTACTTTTTTCTTAATAATCAAATCAATGATTTTACTTATCAACCCGGAGTCTGTACAACAACTGAAAACAGACCGTCTCGTGGTTCTCAGTTTGTTGACTTTGACAATGACGGTGATTTAGACTTGTATGTTACTAATTATAATTTTGTTGAAGATGAGTTCTATGAAAACCGTAACGGTACCTGGGTGAACATTATTTCACAAAAAGGAATAGACCAGAATAATGATCCTGACCCTTCGTTCAGACATGACAACGGAACAGGTGTAGATTGGTATGATTATAACAATGACGGCAATATGGATTTGTTGTTGCCGCAGTCGAACAATCCCCGAAATCTTGCAACAGACCATCGTGGTACAACTATTTATAAAAACTCAGGTTCACCGAATTACACTTTTGAAAATACTTATAATCCTACAACTTATTCTTCAAAAATCGGAATTGAACTCGAAGAAACTCATGCAGGAGCCGCATGGGGTGATGCCAATAACGACGGTCTTGCAGATTTTGTAATTACAGCTTATAATGGTTGCAGATATGTTACTTTTTATCAGCAGAATTCTCAGAATAAGTTTGATAATAAAACTTTTGAATTTCAATTGGACGGTATTGTTACCGGTGAAGACGCTTGCTGGGTTGATTATAACAATGACGGAAAACTTGATTTGTGTATGAGCAAGGATAATAATCTTAGGGTATTTCAGAATCAACAGAATCTACCTTATTCCTGGGTTGAATTCGATCTAAAAGGCAGTACAGACAGGAAAATTAATAATAACGGTGCCAGAGTAAAAGTTTTTTCAGCCGGTAATACTTATATGCAGGAGGTAAACTGCGGAAGAGGTCAAAGAATGCAGAGACCAGGAAGACTCCACTTCGGACTTGGTTTTGTTCAGGAAGTTGACTCTGTCCTTGTCCGTTGGCCCGGAAAAACAAATTGGGAAAAATTTACTTGCAGTACTAAAGGTATTCTCACACTCGAAGAAGGAAAAGGAGGTACAGCAACAAGACCTTCTGTTCCTACATTGCAATCTCCGCTTAATAGTGCTACCAATGTATCTTTAAAATCAAAATTAACCTGGCAGAATGACGCTAATGCCTCTGATTACAATCTTCAGATTTCAAAATCTGCAGCTTTTTATCCTTTAGAAAGAG
>JBAYGQ010000228.1:0-5163 GCA_041666585.1 Bacteroidota bacterium | reverse complement strand
TTAAACCATTCTTCCTCTACTTTTTTAAATCGTGCTTCAAGGTATTCATTGCCACAAGCTGAACATTTTTGATTAACTAATTCCTGATTTGAAATAAAATCGCAATCAGGGTAACGGGAGCAACCGTAGAATTTTTTCTTGGATTTTGGACTGAACCGCTCAATAATAATTCCTTCTTTGCATTTGGGGCATTTCAAACCGGTTGTAAACGGTTTGGTACCTTTGCATGTAGGATAATCAATACAGCCGTAAAATTTTCCAAATTTACTTTCGCGTATATACATAGGTTTGCCGCAAATATCACAAACAATACCTTCGGCTATTTGCGGTTCGGCTTTTTCAGGTTTGTTATCCTTTGGAAGAGGTTTAGTATTCTTACATTCGGGATAGTTGGAACAACCGAGAAATCTTCCTCTTCTGCTGACCCTGATAATCATTTCAGAACCGCACAATTCGCAGGCAATAACAGGTAAATCCCCCTGATGTTCCGCCTTATGAAGAGACTTATGAAACGGCTCGTAGAAATGATTCATCATTCCAAGGTATGTTTGCTCCCCTTCAGCAACAAAATCAAGGTCTTGTTCCATCTCGGCAGTAAACTTAACATTAAAAATATCCGGAAAATGTTTTACTAAAATCTCATTAACATCAACTCCGAGTTGTGTAGGAGTGAAAGATTTTTTCAATAATTCTACATACTTTCTATCAGTAAGCGTACTTACAATTGTAGCATATGTACTCGGTCTTCCGATACCCAATTCGTCTAATTCCTTTACTAAACTTGCCTGAGTGAATCTGGGCTTAGGTTTGGTCTGAGATTTATTCGACTCTACATTGTTTAAGTTTAATTCGTCCTTAGTTTTTATTTCTTTTGGTATTGTAGATTCGTACTCCTGATTACCATTCTTCTCATCTCCGTTTGTTTCTTTAATTTCATCGAAAATAATTTGAAAACCTTTGAAAACTACAATAGAACCTGTTGCTCTGAAAACAAAATTTCCGCCTTTAATTTCGACAGTCGTTTGGTCTAACAGGGCAGGAGCCATCTGAGAAGCCAAGAAATTATTATAAATTAATTCATATAAGTTTGCTTGGTCTTTATCGAGATATTCCTTGACTTTCTTAGGTGTGAAATCTAAAGTTGTAGGTCTTATTGCCTCGTGAGCATCCTGTACATTTTTGCTTTTACTTGTATATTGAGGAGAAACCGGAGGGAGAAAATCCTCCCCGTATTCTTTCTTTATATGTTTACGAGCGGCTTTTTGTGCATCCTCGCTAATCCTGACAGAGTCAGTTCGCATATATGTGATTAAACCGACGATTTCTTTTCCGATTTGAACACCTTCGTATAACCTTTGGGCTACCATCATTGTTTTATTATTCGGAAATCCCAATCTCTTTGAAGCTTCCTGTTGCAAACTGCTGGTAGTAAACGGTGGATAAGGATTTCTCTTTACCTGTTTTTTTATTATATCAAAAACAGAGTAACTTTCCTTTGAAATATCTTTACACAGGTTGTTTGCTCTTTCCTCGTTATTGATGTAATTCAAAGATGCTAATTTATCATCAATTCTTGCCTGTTCTTCAGGATTCTGAGATTTTGCCGAACCATCCGGTGTATTCAGAGTTTTACCGTCTATAGAATACAATCGTGCTGATAGAACATTATTATCTGTGGTTTCAAATTTTCCAAGAATTGTCCAGTAGTCAATCGGTACGAAGGATTGAATCTCGGATTCTCTTTCGCAAATTAATCTTAACGCAACTGACTGTACTCTACCGGCAGATAAAGATTCAGACGTTTTATTAATCATTGCTCTGGAAAGAAAAGGGGAAACCTGATATCCGATTAATCTGTCCATCACTCTTCTTGCCTGCTGAGACATGAAGAGGTTTTCATCAATTTCTCTGATTTCAGCTAATCCTTTTTTAATGCCGGATTGAGTGATTTCATTAAAAAGTACGCGTCTGATATTTTTATTATCCGGTTTAACCTCCGATGCAATATGCCATGCAATTGCTTCGCCTTCTCTGTCAGGGTCAGTTGCTAATAGAACTTCGGATGATTCTTTGGAAAGTTTTTTTAATTTTTTTATAATTGGACTTTTACCTTTTACAGTTACATATTTTGGCTTAAAGTCATTTTTAACATCAACTCCCAAACGAAAAGTTTCGAGGTCTTATGTGTCCGACGCTTGCTTCCACTATATAATCTTTCCCAAGATATTTATTGATTGTTTTAGCCTTTGCCGGAGATTCAACAATAACTAGTTTTTTTGACATACGAATTCCTAACACAAAATAAATCTGTTTAAAAAATGAACTGCAAATATACGAAAACTATTTTTTTCATTAATAAAACTAAAAATAAATGTTAATCGTGAATTGCAAATATAAGGATGAATTTTTAATTTTAACGCTCTAAATTATTTTTTTAAACTAAACTAAAATTTACGGAGTTTATTTATGGCTTTATTAATTGGACACGATGCTCCAAAGTTCAAGGGTAAGTCGCTTGTTGGAGGCGATGCTACAATTTTATCACCCGACAACGCATTTAAAGACATTTCATTGGATGATTACAAAGGCAAGTGGGTTGTACTCTTTTTTTATCCACTTGATTTTACTTTTGTATGCCCGACAGAAATTGAAGAATTCGGCAAAAACTATGAAGAATTTAAGAAACTAAATACCGAAGTAATTGCCTGCTCAACTGATAGCCACCACTCACATCTTGCATGGAGGAGCAATCACCCGGGTTTGAAAAAACTGCCTTATCCAATGATTGCTGATCCTACTCATGAGATTTCGCGTTCATTTGAAATTCTAAAGGAAGAAACAGGTTATGCTTTACGCGGTCTCTATATTATTGACCCCAACGGTAAATTGCAGTATTCAGTAATTCATCCTGAAGATGTGGGAAGAAATTCAAAAGAGGTTCTAAGAGTTTTACAAGCTTTACAAACAGGTGAAAAAACGCCGTGTAACTGGGTAGCCGGTGAAAAGACCTTGGACTAATATAATAGATTAACCAAAAAAGAATAAAACTATAGAAAAAGGTGCTATATTAGAATTACAGCACCTTTTTTTTTTTTACATAATAAAAATACTCTTAAAATTTACTTTACATTTTCACATGGCATATCCATTGAGTCGCCTACCCCGTAATGTTGGGTTTTGCCATAGCTTTTACCATTGTAATCTTGTTTGAATGACAACCAGAATAATCTGCATTGACCGTCGGGTTTTTTAACGGCTACTCCTGCACCGATTGTTCTGTATTCAATTATTCCTAAAACACTTCTGTGTATAGTCCAGTCATCGTCAGTTATTACTGCTTTTAAAGGCTTTTCTTTCCAGTCGGACAGAGCATCCAGCATTTCCTTTTCCAACTTTGCATCTTTTTTAGCCGCTTTCGGCATTACAATACTTTTAAATTCTGAGTTTTCGAAATCATTAGACATTTTCTCTAAGGGCTCGGTTCCGTCAGAACAATCAAAATTAAACTCACCGCTTGCTATTACCTTATTATTTACTCTTAAAGAAACCTCAACTTTATGTGGTCTCGGAGATATTTGAGATAAACCTTTAACGTATTTTTTGACACCTTTTGTTTGTGCTTTTTCACGGGATACAACAATTTCAGAAGTCAGATAAGTTTGCTCAATTTTTTCAGGCAACATTATGAAAATGCATTCAGCAACATTTTTGCCGTCAACATTTATGCTCTGAGTTATTGCATAAGAATTATCATAAGTTATATTTTTGAAAGTGTCTTTTATATAAATCATAGCATAAATCAAATCATTGCAGTTGAAATCACTTGTAATCGCAGAAGATTTTTCGTTTTTAATAGTAATCGGTTGTTTTGAGAAAACAATTTTTTCTGCATTTTGTTTATGGTAATCGCTTGTATAGACATCAGAACTCAAAGAGGTGTCTATTTTGTTATCATGATTTTCTGTTTCCTTGATAAGATTCACTAATTCATTATTATTGCTCAAAACAGAAAACAAACGGTCGCACATTTTCAGGGCGGTTTCAGCAAAGGTTGTAGCGTCAACCAATCTGTTTTGTGTTTTGTTTCTAAAGGCAAGTTCTGTTCTATTTACTCCTTCTTTCAACTTATTTAAGTTAAACTGTGCTTTGGCAGGAACAGAAAAAAGAAATCCTGATATTAAAACTTTAACTATTAAAAATTTTAATAACGTTTGGATTTTCATAATACCTCCGGAAAGGGAAAAATATTATTTTTTGAAAAATTTTTATTTCGTTTAGAAGACAAAAGTTATTAAATATCTCAAATTTATTATCTTCAAATATGCAAATAATATCCTAAAAAAACCAGTGTTTTGAATATTATTTTATTAAATATATAAAAGAATATAAAAAAAATATTGAGCTTGTACACTTGCTTTGTATTTTTGTAAAAACATAATAGAATCAGAATGCTGAAAACATTAAGTATAAAAAACTTTGCCCTGATTAATTCGATTGATTTGGAATTTTCAAAAGGGCTTAATATAATAACCGGTGAAACCGGTGCAGGTAAATCAATTATTGTTGATGCTCTGATGGTCTTACTTGGAGAAAGAGCCGGACCTGACCTGATAAGACAAGGTGAACCCAAATCGGTTATTGAAGGTACTTTCCAAATTAATATTGATCATTCTGCTTGGAATTTAATTCATCTATTTGAAATTGAATCTGATTCAGAAGAAATTATTTTGCGTCGTGAATTAAACCTGAAAGGCACTTCGAGATGTTTTATTAATGATTCACCCGTACAGGTATCCCAATTAAAAAGGCTCGGTGACTTACTTGTTGATTTTCATGGACAGCATGAGCATCAGTCTCTTTTAAACAGAGATTCACATATTAATATTTTGGATATTATTTCTAATAATGAAGATGAAACTAATAAATATACAAAAGTCTATGATTCACAAAAAGATTTAATCGAACAATTCAGAACTCTGCTATCCAAAGAACAATCCCTCAGGGCAAAGGAAAATTCTTTAAAGTTTGAGTTAGAAGGAATAGAAAAAATCAAACCGCAAATTGACGAAGACAAAGTGCTCGAAACAGAATTAAAAGTAAGAGAAAATTTTGAGCTTCTTTTAACTTTATCAAATCAGCTTCAGGAAATGCTTTCCGAATCCG
>JBAYGQ010000227.1:0-5165 GCA_041666585.1 Bacteroidota bacterium | reverse complement strand
TTTCATTCATTGACACCGGGACGGCAAAGAGCATACATTCTGCATTTTTCCGCACCCAAACA
This sequence comes from Bacteroidota bacterium, assembly GCA_041666585.1. Lineage (GTDB taxonomy): Bacteria > Bacteroidota > Ignavibacteria > Kapaibacteriales > UBA2268 > JBAYGQ01. The sequence continues at coordinate 5,103 of JBAYGQ010000227.1, read as the reverse complement.
ATACAAAACCCGCGAATCAAGAATAGAAAAATGTATCCCGCAAATCCTCAAAGGAAAAGGATTAAATGATTAGGATATTCGATAGGCAAATAAATATCGAAGAAAAGATTGTCAAGAATTTTTGGAAATAATTTCTGCTGCTATTTACTTTTAATTTTGATAACAATAGTCATGTTGCCTAAAAATAAATCAGTAGAAAAAGAAAGGATTTTTAATTAAATTTAGAAATACTTAAACTACGAAAGGGTAACAAAGTGGAACAGAACAACAACACAAATATTATTTTAACTTTATCAATTCTTACCTTTGGAATCCATCTTGTAGCTATGATTAACGGCGGATACGGGATATTTCGTGACGAATTGTATTACATTGCTTGTGCCAACCATCCTGACTTCGGCTATGTTGACCACCCTCCTCTTTCGATTTGGATTTTATCTGCATGGAAGTTCATTTTCGGTGATTCACTTTTTTCCATCAGGGTTTTACCTGCGCTTTGCAGTGGGGTAACAATATTTTTTATCGGGAAACTCGCAGAAGAATTCGGAGGACAAAAATACGCTATAATTCTCGCATGTGTGTCCTCGATGCTTACTCCGATTTTTCTGGGATTCTTTAGTGTTTACAATATGAATGTGTTTGACATGGTATTATGGTCAGTAGTTTTTTTGCTTATTCAAAAGTTTTCCAAAAACCGAGAAAAAAAATACTGGATACTTATTGGTTTTTTTATCGGCGTAGGAGCATTGAATAAGATAAGTATGCTCTGGCTCGGAGCGGGAATATTTGCGGGTTTACTTCTTACCCCTGACCGAAAAATCCTTCGAACTAAAGAACCATGGTTTGCACTTTTGCTTGCTATTTTGATTTTTGCTCCTTTCATTATTTGGAATTTTAACCATGACTTTGCACATCTCGAATTCATTCGTAATGCGGCATCAGAGAAGTATGCATCTCAAAATCCGATTACTTTTTTGCTGGGTTTGTTTGCTTTGATGAACCCGCTGGCTTTACCTTTATGGCTTTCGGGATTTTGGTTACTATTATCTATAAAAGAAAACAGGTTAAATGGAATAGCAGTTCTTTGTGTACTTGCAATTTTAATTATAAATATTCATTCAAAGCCTGAGTACTTTACATCAGCTATGACTGTTTTAATACCCGCAGGAGCAGTTCACTTAGAATCATTCTTTGGGAAATTCTCAAAATGGATAAAAGTTTCGTATATACTTATACTCACAATTTCAGGTATTATTTTCTTACCGTTTTTTTTAGATATTTTGCCGGTACAAACTTTTATAAAATATCAGTCAACTTTAGGAATTTCATTATCTTCAAATGAAGGGAAAAAATTGGAGGCTTTGCATCAATTCTTTGCCGACAGGTTTGGCTGGAAAAATATGGCATTGCAGGTTTCCAAAGTTTATGCTTCACTCCAGGAATCCGAAAAAAAGAACACTCTGATATACTGCAGGAACTACGGTGAAGCAGGCGCTATTGATTATTTCGGAAGAGAGTACTGTCTTCCCCCCGCTATAAGCCAACATAACAGCTATTGGTACTGGAGTAAAAAACATCTTAATCAAAATGCAACAATAATAGTAATCGGAGTAAGCAAAGATAAGTTAACCGGAGATTTCGAAGAAGTAAACGAAGCAGGTACTATCTATTCTACATACGCTATGCCCTATGAAAACAATATACCCGTTTTAATTTGCAGGAAACCAAAAAGACCTGTTGATTCAATATGGAATGGAAAAAAGATGTTTATTTAAGGTTGAAATAAATGTTTCTGTTTTTTCCTGATAATTGTAGATTATATTTTTATAAATTTGCTTTAATAAGCATTTCCAAGAATGGAACTATTTCGCAAAAAATCGAAGAGCCAAAACAAATTTTTGAAAGATAAATGTCAAATTAACACTATGGAACAGGTAAGTATTCAGGATAGAGTTTTCGATAAAATCAATTTCACCCAAAATCCGTTAGAGCAGGGTGAGTATGAATACTGCACTTTTATCAACTGCGATTTTTCTAATACAGACCTCTCCGGTATCAAATTTATGGAATGTGAGTTCGATACCTGCAACCTGAGTATGGCTAAGCTTGCGAACACATCTTTTCAGGAGATTAAATTTAAAAACTGCAAACTTCTGGGGCTGCATTTTAAAAATTGTAATACATTTGCTCTGTCAGTTTATTTCGAAAACTGCATCCTCAATTATTCTTCTTTTAACAAAACAAAACTTATAAAGACAACTTTCATAAATGTAAAACTTCACGAAGTTGACTTCACGGAAAGCGATTTGAGCGGTTCGGTTTTTGATAACTGCGATTTTACAAGGGCAGTTTTTAATAATACAAAAATAGAAAAAACTGACTTTCGCACATCAGTCAACTATTCGATAGACCCTGACAAAAACCGGATTAAAAAAGCAAAATTTTCGGTTTTCGGAGTAGTCGGACTCTTAGATAAATATGATATTGAAATAGATTTTTAAAATTGAAAGCAGGAATTACGAGATTATCAGAATACCGTTTAAAAGAGAGAATATTTTATGAAAAATATTGCAAGTGATATTGACAATTATATTTCCGGGTTCCCGATAGAGACTCAGAAACTTCTGAAACAAATGCGCTCGTTAATCAAAAAGACAGTACCCACAGCAGAAGAAGTAATCAGTTACGGAATGCCTGCATTCAGGCTTCACGGCATTCTGGTTTATTATGCGGGATACAAACATCACATCGGCTTCTATCCGACTGCATCGGGTATCAGAGAATTTAAGGCAGAATTTTCAGAATATAAAAGCTCAAAAGGAGCCGTTCAGTTTCCGATTGACAAGCCTCTCCCCTTGGACTTAATCACAAGAATAATAAAATTCAGGGTTCAGGAAAATATAAGGAAAAAAGAAATCAATAATTAATTACTGTGAACTTATAATGAAAAATACTTCTTTAATTTTTGTCTTTCTTCTCTGTACCGCACAGTGGCTTTTTGCTAACGATACCGAGATGGGAAATTTCGGTTTTAATCTGATACCGCTCAATGACAGCAAAGTTCAGATGGTAAGAGAAATTGTTTATGTTAAAATGACAGGTGAATCCTCGTTTAATGTACACTGCAAGTTCTGGTTTTATAACCATGGCAAAACAGTAAAACTGCGTGTGGGTTTCCCGGATTTTTATCCTGACAATAGTTCCGATGAAAATTACAAACCTTTCGACAATTTCAAATCAATGGTAAACGGAAAGCCTGTAACCCTTGATTATACAGTTGTTCCCGGACTCGATACAATTCTTGCTAAGTTCAAAAAACCTAAAAAAGAAAGCACAAATTGGAATGAGGGTGCTGAAGGAGAAGTAACAGTAAGAGACACATTAAACACTAACACTGCAAATTTTGATGAAGAAAAAGCCGAGTATAATAATGATGAAAATCAACCTAAAAAATGGTACATTAAAACAGTGGATTTTCCTGAAAATGACACTGTTGTTGTAGAAAATTATTACGAAGGACATCTTGGCGGTACTGTGGCACATCCTTTTGCTTACCTTGCGTTTTTTAAATACTACATCGGTTCCGGTTCTTCCTGGTACGGCAAGATTGATGACGGCTTGGTTGTGTTCGATTATACCGACTTAAGAAGCTCTGATTTTATCAGAAATCCACAGACTCTTTCAATAAATAAAAATATCAAAGCAACTATTTCAGAAAATCTGGCAACCTTTAGCTACAAGAATTACAAACCTCCGATTAACGAAACTTTGGGAATTGAATTTTATTTGGGCTTTATGTTAAATTATGAAGTTGCTGAAAGTTTTGAAATTAGTATTAATAGTATGAGAGAGTATGACGAAACTGATTATTGGGCAGAAATCAGAAATACCTTTTCTGAGAAAAAATTAAATAGAATAAGTAAAGAACTTCTAGCACGTCAGGGCTATATATTCAAAAATGAAAATGATAAAAAATACTTCAAACAAAAAAGCTGGTACAAACCGAAGTCTAAATACGAAAGCGATAAGCTCGAAAATGCAATGGATGCAGGTAAAGAACTGAAGTTTCTAAAAAAATACTGCGCACAAAATACTCAGTTCGACAAAATAAATATTATGAATGAAAATGAGATTTACAAACTAAAGAAAGAGTTTAAGATAAAATGAAATATTTTGACAAACAACTCTTTTTAGGACTATTTTTTGCTTTTATTCTTGCAACTATTGCCGGAACGCTTTCTCACGAATTCGGTCATTATTTGGTTGCAAAATATTTGGGATATAATGCAACAATAAATTATGCTTCTACACAATGGAGACACATTAATATCAATGAACAGATCCCTTCTGTTCATTATCTTTTGATACTTATCGGCGGTCCGATTCAAACTATGCTGACAGGAACAATCGGATTAATTTTGCTCTGGATTTTTCGAAAATCATTCTACAACACAGAAAGACTTTCAATCGTACAATGGTGCTTCATTATTATTAGTCTTTTTTGGTTGAGACAAACAGCAAATCTCGTTACATGGATAGGCGGATATTTTTATACAGGACACTTTTCTACCCGAGGTGACGAAATTAGAATTGCACTATATCTTGGACTACCTTTTTGGTCACTTTCGGTTTTAACTGCAATTATCGGAGCATTTATTTTAGCATTAATAATTTTCAAAATAATCCCCGGAAAGCAAAGGCTGACATTTGTTATTTCGGGCTTTACCGGAGGCATAACAGGATATATTTTGTGGTTGGTTTTACTTGGAAAATATATAATGCCCTAAAATAATATAGGAACGCAGAGCGTTCAGACTGCATTCCCATATGGAGCTTGATAACGAGGAAGCAAGCGGGGAAATGGATACATAATTAAATTTTATAAGGAAATGGAAATGAAAAAGTTATGTTTATTTATTTTGCTTTTTATTATTTACTCAGAACAATTAATTTGTTTTTCTTTTGATCCTACTTCAAGGATACATTATCCATATGCAATTAATTTTGGTTTCAGTGAGCAATGTCTTGACAAAAAATCCTTGAGTTTATCTATTGGTTATTGCAAGTATGAATATGATGACAAAAATAATATTTACTCAGATC
>JBAYGQ010000226.1:0-5178 GCA_041666585.1 Bacteroidota bacterium | reverse complement strand
ATGCTTTTGCCATTAAAAATGTTATGCGAGAAGATAAAGTTGTTCAAGATTTTTCACGGGATGAAATGCTTGTTAACGCCCCGGACGAAGAAGACGGCTTTTTTAAAGTGCCTAAAATTTCTGATTAAAAAATAACCGATGTTTTAAGAATTGCAAAGATTTATAAATTAGCAAGAAAAATTTGTTAAAATAAACTCATTGCAAAATGTTTATACATTAACCAATAAAGGATTGGAAAATGCCTGATAAAAAAATACCTACAAAATATATTTTTGTTACGGGCGGTGTTGTGAGTTCCCTTGGAAAAGGAATTGTGGCCTCGTCTTTGGGAAGATTACTTAAAGCAAGGGGTTATTCAATCACCATTCAAAAATTTGACCCGTACATTAACGTTGACCCCGGCACAATGAGCCCTTTTCAACACGGCGAAGTATTTGTAACAGACGACGGTGCCGAAACAGATCTCGATCTTGGACACTATGAAAGATTTACAGATACAAACCTCGGCAAAATCAACAATGTAACGTCAGGTAGCGTTTATTTGACAGTTATAAACAAAGAAAGACGCGGAGACTATCTTGGCGCAACTGTTCAGACAATTCCTCATATTACAGATGAAATAAAGGAACGAATAAAATATTTCGACGGTAAATTTGACTTTGTAATTGTAGAAATCGGCGGAACAGTAGGAGATATAGAATCCCTACCCTTTTTGGAAGCCGTTCGCCAGTTTACTCATGAGCGGGGTGCGCATAACGCTTTAAATATTTTGCTTACATATACACCTTTTATTAAATCATCGGGAGAACTAAAAACAAAACCGACTCAACACTCTGCAAAAGCATTGATGGAATACGGAATCAGACCTGATATTCTGATTTGCCGTACAGAGAACAAATTATCTAAAGATGAGCGGTCAAAAATCGCATTGTTTTGCAACGTTGAGGAAGATTCTGTAATTGACGGTATAGACGTTGAAACTACCATTTATGAAGTTCCGCTTCTTTATGAAAAAAGCTTTATGGCTGATATAATTCTCAAAAAACTTCATTTGCGGACAAGTCATGCAAATTTGAATTCCTGGTCAAAATTTGTAAGACGAATAAAACACCCTGCAAATGAAGTAACAGTTGGTCTAATCGGTAAATACACCAAATACCGCGATTCATATAAGAGTATTATCGAAGCTTTTATTCATGCAGGCTCAATAAATAACACAAAAGTGAATGTTGAATTGAGAAACTCGGAAGATATAAATGAAGAAAATGTTGCAGAAATGCTCAAAGGTTTAGATGGTATATTAGTAGGTCCGGGATTCGGCTCAAGGGGAATTGAAGGGAAAATTACAGCTATTAATTATGTTAGAGAGAGGAATATCCCATTTTTCGGAATTTGTCTCGGTTTACAATGTGCAGTTATTGAATTTGCAAGGAATGTATGCAATCTATCTGACGCTAATTCGTTTGAATTTGATAAATCATCCAAAAACACTGTTATTGATTTGATGGATGAACAGAAGAAAATCAAGGATAAAGGCGGCACGATGAGATTGGGGGCTTATCCTTGTGTATTAAAAAAGAATTCATTAGCTTATCATGCTTATCAAATTGATAATATTTCTGAAAGACACAGACATCGTTATGAATTGAATAATGCTTTCCGGAGGGTACTTGAGCAAAAAGGAATGCTAATGAGTGGTATGTCTCCTGACGGAAAATTGGTTGAGATGATTGAGTTAAAAGATCATCCCTGGTTTGTTGGGGTACAGTTCCATCCTGAATTGAAGTCAAGAGCCGTAACAGGACATCCACTGTTTATCAGTTTTATTAAAGCGGCATTAAAAAGCAAAAGAACCAAGAAAAATAATTCAAAACATAAACCAATTCAAAAGAGAGGTAAAAAATGAAAAAGATTTTAATTGCACTGTTATTGTTACCGGTATATCATTAATAGGATGTTCCGGTTCATCTTCATCATCCAAAAAATCGGAAGGACCACAAATGATTACCACCGCATCGGGTTTGAAATACCTTGATTTAGTTGAAGGAAACGGAGATTCACCCAAAAAAGGACAAAAAGTAAAAGTTCATTATGTCGGCACGCTCGAGAACGGAAATAAATTCGACAGTTCTGTTGACAGAGGTCAGCCATTTGAATTTACAATCGGTGTAGGTCAGGTTATTAAAGGTTGGGACGAAGGAGTCGCCACAATGAAAGTCGGCGGAAAAAGGAAATTGGTTATTCCTGCAAATTTGGGATACGGTGAAAGAACTTTGCCGCAGATACCCGCTAATTCAACATTGATTTTTGAAGTAGAGCTTTTAGGTATTAAATAATTTTCCCATTTATTTTGGAAAACTATATGCAGATTGACTCTGTAATTTTGTACGAGCATCAAAGGGTAGAAGACCTCTACCCTTTTTCTGTAATGCACTGTTCCTGGGAACTGCGATGCGGATGTTTTCGGCTTTTTGAGAAAGTGCAAAATATATTGAAAAATGCTCCAATATTTTACAGGGGACGCAAAGGCCATTTGGCTTCATTCTTGGCAAGGTTCGGTTTATCTGATAATTCAGTTAGAGAAGGTAATGTACTTTTATTGTCAGGTAATATACTTTTCTCTGAAAAACTTTTTGAGAAGATGAAATTGGCTTACAGAAACTTATTTCCGGATAAAAACAACAAACAATCTGTAATTTTTATTTATGACAACAAGCCGTTTGCAGTTTATTTGAATAATTCATCAAAGAATAATTTTAATAAGACTGATTCTACATTTTTTGAAGACATGTTAGAAGATTTTTCCTCACTACATTCAGTTAACCTTGATTATGTTGAGCAAATTAATTTTCTTTGGAATACTTTGGGGTATAACGGAAAGTGTATAGAGGAAGATTTTATATTTTACCAAAAACCAAAACTAGCAATTTTACCTAATTCCACATTTTATTTAATTAATGCTGAAAATATCTTTATCGGAATGAATACTACAATTTCAGCCGGAGCAGTTATTGATGCTACCGAAGGACCCGTTGTTATTGATGAAAGGGTCAAAATTATGCCTAATAGCGTGATATTCGGACCCTGCTATATCGGTAAAAATTCAGTAGTAAAAGCCGGTTCAAAAATATATGAGGATACATCTATCGGAGAGTTTTGTAAAGTAAGCGGCGAAATCGAAAATTCAATTATTCATGCTTATTCTAATAAACAACATGAGGGTTTTCTGGGGCATTCTTATCTTTGTGAATGGATTAATCTCGGTGCAGATACCAATACATCGGATTTGAAAAATACATACGCTGAAATTGAGGTCAGATTAAATGATAATCAGATTAATACAGGCAGAATGTTCCTTGGTTTGATGTGCGGAGACCATTCAAAATCCGGTATAAATGCTATGTACAATACCGGTACTATTGCAGGGATATCAGGAATGCATATAGGAGAATGGTATTTGCCGGGAACTATGCCTTCATTTTTTTGGGGAGGGCGCAAAAATCATACTGTTTATAATATTGAAAAAGCTATACAGGTCGCCAAAATAGTTATGGCTCGCCGAAATAAAAAATTGCTACCGGAAGAAGAACTTCTTATGAGACAAGAGTATGAACGGATTCATAAAAGATAATGCCTATTTTACTATAATTCTTCACCCTTAAACACAATAAATTCAACACGACGGTTTAGTTGCTTACCCCATTGGGTTTTGTTGGATGCCACAGGGTTGTTCCAGCTCAATCCCCTATACTTAATTCTTGAAGTATCGATTGATTTCAAGACAAGATAAGTTGTTGCCTCCTGTGCCCGTTTCAGACCTAATTTTCTATTATGTTCTTCTGTTCCTGTACTGTCAGTATGACCTGTTATAACCAGATTATAATCGGGATTATCCTGCATCAGAACGGCAACATAATCAAGCTCAAGACATGCTTCTTTTGATAAATTAAATTTATCGGTATCGAAGAAAATGTTTCTTATACATTTAAGTGAATCTTCAAGGGGAATTAATTCAATATCATTTACAATTTCCTGTGCTCTTGTAAGATTTGTAAGGTCTAAATGTCCGAATGCAGGCATAAAACCATTTTCGTTTACGCTGTAACTATATTTTGAGCCTGCCTGAAAAACTATAGAATAATCTCCTCCCCAAGGTGAAGAGCGGGCAGAACCAACAATTTTGTTCTCGGGAAGTTTTTTGAAAATAACAATTGTACTGATAGGAGCCCTTGTTTTATAATTTATCACTTTTCCTGTAATCAGTAATTCCGGTTTGGGACGCGTGGGTTCGTTCATAACAATTCTGAATATGTCTCCCTGCCCTATTGCATTTGTTGTAGAAACATAATAAGCATACTTGCCTTTGTAATTAAATTTATAGTATGAATCCCAGCCTTCGGTATTAATCGGTAGTCCTAGATTTTCAGGCTTTGACCAGTGCAACCAGGTGCTGTCGAGTCTTCGCGTCAAAAATACATCGGCGATTCCATTTCCTATTAGACCATCGGATGAGAAGTATAATGAAGCTCCATCCGATGCAAGAAAAGGAGCAAGTTCATCACCGGAAGTATTTATCATAGGTCCGAGATTCATAGGAATAGAATATTCACCGGGACGGTACAGAAAGCTGACATAAATATCTTTTTTACCCCAGGAATCTTTTCTTTGCACTGTCATCAGCAAGACTTTGAGGTCATCAGAAAGAAAAAAGCCTGATTGTACGTTAAGGTTGTAGTAATCCTGAATTAGGATTTTTTCGGGGTCTGACCATTGTCCGTTGACACGGCGGGTAATTGACAAACCTCTGTCAATCAGAGTATCTTTTATATAGACATTACCAAGTAAAAGAGTGTTTCCGTCAGGCGAGACAGAAGCGACGAAATTGTTGTGCTGATTATTAAGCGAAGGACCTATATTTTTTGCCGGAAGCCAGTTTCCGTTTGAATCAAGCTCTGAATACCAGATATCCTGTCCGCCGTAATTTCCTTTACATTCACCGCGGCAAAAGTAAAGAGTTTTTCCATCCGGAGAAATTACCGGCATAAGCTCATCACATTCGGAATTGATATTCGGACCTAAATTTTCAATTTTGTAAGAAAATTTCTGTGAGAAAACGTTAACTGTATTAAAAAATATGGACAAAAAGGAAAAAGAAAATAATGTTAAAATAAAAAAGGT